>JAHBVU010000006.1 GCA_019637315.1 Gemmatimonadales bacterium | reverse complement strand
AAGTAGCCCCAGGCCTCGTCCAGGTCCTGAGTCGCCAGGGCAGCCTCATCATACCCGCCGCCTCGCAGGATATTCCTGATCTGCATCCCCGGCCCGAAGTGGTTCCTGTCCTCCCATTCACTCGGCCCGTTCTCAGCGATCGCCTCGATCAGGCCGGCACGGTCAGCGGGCTAGATGAACTTCCGGAGATGCGCCACGGCGGCGTCCCACTGGTCGCGATTGACCCGTTCCCAGGCAAGAATGCGGTCGAGCAGGTTCCAGTCCATAGGGCAGTCCGTCAGAAGTCGCCCTGATCGTACCATGGACGCGCGTCGTACTAAAGCTTCTTCAATGTCCGCTCTGCGCCGCGTGGCAACCGGGGCCCTCTGTGGCGGTTGGAGTAGCGAGGTCGTCGTGTCGTGTCGCCGAACGCCGTTTCGCGTATAGCGACCACCGTTCCGAATGGTGTGGGCCTCGTTGCGAGTTGCCTGACTGACGTTTCCGGTCGTGTGACAGGCAAAACGGCTCGTGTAACCGACGTTTTCGGGCTCTGTGACAACGATTTCGGTCGCGTGACACTCGTTGAGAGTCGCCTGACCCTCGGTGCGGATGGCCGAGGATGCCGTTCGGGTGGCCTGACGGGTCTGTCCGTTTTTTTTGTGTGTGAGGCCGGGACACCGGTCTCAGCCCTCCACCAGAAACCGGTCGCCAAACAGCACGGCGAGATGCGGCAGCGCGGCTTGCCACGGCATCGAGGGCGCCTTCCACTTCGTGATGATATTCCGCAACGCGAGGTAGAGCAACTTGGTGGCCGCCTCGTCGCTGGGGAAATGCCCGCGGGTCTTGATAATCTTCCGCAGCTGCATGTGCAGACTTTCGATCGCATTCGTCGTGTACAGCAAGCGGCGGATCGCCGGCGGATAGGCGAACACCGGCCGGATGTGCGCCCAGTGACGGCGCCACATCGTCGCGATGGGTGGGTAACGTTCCCCCGCCGGACTGTGGGCGAACGCGTCCAACGCGGCCGTGGCGGCCGCCTCGGTGGGGGCGCGGTAGATCGCCCGCAGCTCGGCCGCGACGGCGCGGCGAGTGCCCCACGGCACGTAGCTCAAACTGCCGCGGACCAAGTGCACCATACAGTGATGGACCTGGGTCTGGGGAAAGACCGTCGTGATCGCCTCGGGAAAGCCGGCCAAGCCATCGATCAGCGCGATCAGGATGTCGTCGACGCCGCGGCTCTTCAGTCCCGTCATCACCCGCAACCAGAAGGCGGCCCCCTCGGTCTGTTCGAGCCAGAGCCCCAGCACGTCCTTCGTGCCGTCGCGGGCGACACCAATGGCGAGGTAGGCCGCCTTGTTTGCGAACGACACCTTCGTCGCGAATTTTGACCCGGAAGGCGTCGAGAATCACCACGGGGTACATCCGGTCCAGCGGGCGCTGCTGCCACGCCGTGACTTCGTCGAGGACCGCATCCGTGACCGTGCTGATCACGTCCGGCGCGATCGCGATCTGATAGAGGTCCTCGAGGTGGCCTTGGATCTCCCGAACGGTCAGCCCCCGGGCATACAGCGAGAGCACCTTGGCGTCGAAGCCCGGCAACCGGCGCACATGTTTCGGCACCAACTGCGGCGCAAACGTCCCCGCCCGATCCCGGGGGATCTCCAGAGGCAAGGCCCCGTCGTCGGTCAGGACCGTCTTGGGCGTCGACCCATTGCGATGATTCGCTTGCCCGGCCGGCTTCTCCTCCCCAGGGGCGTAGCCCAGATGGTGCGTCAACTCCGCTCCCAGCATCCGCTCCACGATGTGCTTCTTCATCACCCGGAACAGGGCCTCGAGCTCGTCCGCCGTCCGGCGCTCCCCGATCAGGGCATCCAGCGCGTCCGGTGCGAACACGGGCTCGGGCAAGGCCGGCGGTCTCTTCTTCGGTCGGGCCATCACTCCTCCTCCTCCAAGAGTATGGCCTCACACACAGAATTCCAGACAGGTCCGGCCTGACCGCCGGCTTCGGGCGTGTCACAACAGCTTCCGGCCAGCGAACGCCGTTTCGACCGGGGTGACCGCCGCAACGCGCGCCGTGACACCCGTTGCAGGTCGGGTGACCGCCCGAATCCGCACCCTGACCGCGGCTTTGAGTCGCGTGATTGTCCTAACGTGCACGCTGAACGCCGTATCACGCGGCCTCACCGTCCGTTCGAGACTCCGAAATAGCATTTCCGCTGTCTGACCGCCGTTACGGGCCACCTGACCGACGTTGCGAGCCAACGCCCAGGACATTCCCGTTGGTCCATGAGTCGGTTAATTGTGCCGTAAGAAATCGATCTTGAAGTAGCGGGGTGTTAGCGGTACCCGTCAGAATCGCAGCCATTCATATCCGGCGGTCAACTGCAGAGCCTGATTGCTGATTCGCTTCACACTAGTCGCGCGAAGCTCCATGACGACCCGGGAACGCGCCGAAACGCGGTACCGAACCCCACCCATCGCGGCAATCGACACCCCACTCTCAAAGGCGCCAGCCATACGAGCGCCATAGCCGCCTGCGGCCCCGACGTAGGGTTGGACGGTCGCGCCTGGATTCTGAACTGTCACGCCGACATTGAGCAGAAGTGCGTCTATCCCATCCGGCTGGAAGAACGTGGCTACGACCTGAGGACTGACGACCTGGTTCGTGGAGTATCGCAGGACGCCGCCGAAGACGAGCGCGTCCCGTTCGCCTCTGATGTATCGATCGAAGTCGAACCGCGAAATGCCCAGATATGCCATGGTACTGGCGCGCGGCGGCGTGTCCCGGTCCTGCGCGGCGAGAGATACGGCCGGGGCGGTCAGCCATAGCATCAGGCCAATGAGTTGGTGGCGCACGGTTGTCTCCCATGGCGTGGGTACCCCGATAGTACCTCCCAACCTCCAGAGTCGATACCCGGGCAGAAAGGTCCGTGCTGCGCAGCGGCGGGGAGTTGTCCACGAACAGACACCGGTGTCCACTGTTGACACCCTGATAGTGACACTGGTCGATCGGTGGCCCGCAAGTTGTGCTAACCTTTCGATGGCGGTCCGGCCACTCCAGTCGCTGATCTAACCTCCTAATCAGTCAGCGACTTACGCACGCACCTACCCATCTTGCGCGGTGGCCGGATTCCGCCATGACCGAAATTGTGGCACCGGAAATCCGGTAGGGCCTGCCCGTCGGAGGCGTACACGACGCCGGTTGCGGCGAAGGAGGACACCATGCTGTCGCGCTTCCGAAGAATCGTTGGATCCCGGTCGCGGCCGAGATGATGAACCTCCTCCGTCGACTCGATGGGCTCAATCGCCATCGCTACGCCGACGATTCAGCTCGGCTCACCGCCTGGCTGAGCGGTTCCTGGTCAGCCGCGCCGGCAAGTACTCGCTCGGCCGCGCCAGCTTGCCGCCGAGCACCACCCAGCTGATCCGCCGCGTGTTGCGGATGTCGGCAATCGGGTCGGCATCGAGCACCACCAGGTCCGCTCGCTTACCCACCGCGATCGTTCCGATCTCCGACGTCAGGCCCAGCGCCAGCGCACCGTTCCGGGTCGCCATCCGCAGCACCGCATCGTTCGGTATTCCCGCTCCCGCCAGCAGTTCCATCTCGTGATGAAACATCCACGGATTGGCATGGTCGACCCCAACCGTCAGCGGAACGCCAGCCTGGTGTAGCCGCCGAGCCAGCTCCTGCATCCGGGGAAACTGCTGCCGCGCATTGGCATACTCGGCCGCTGTCCACCCGCGCATGCTGTTCATCGATGCCCACTTGGCAAGAAAGCTCGGCGGCACGAAGGTGTCCGCTTCCTTCGGATAGTGATCCGGCTGGTCCCACCAGGCCGTGCCCTCGAACGCCACCAGCGTCGGGTCGATCGAGATCCGCTTGTCCACCAGCGTGCGAATCATCTCGGTAATTTCGGGCCCGTCGAAGTCGACCAGGCGAAACCAGTCGAACATGAACTGACCGTTGAGGTACGTCTTCCGGTACTCTTCCCGCTTGGCCGCGGGCAGCAGACGCTCGTTGTTGACGATGATGTGGGTGATGCCGTCGATCCCGATTCGCGCCGCGTCGGTCCAGGACGTCTGCCAGAGATGCCCAACAACCGGAACGCCATGCTTGTGCGCCTGATCGACCACGGCGCGGATCAGAGTCGAGTCGAGACTGGAGTAGACCTTGATGAAGTCGACGCCCGCCGCGACCTGCCCATCGACCGCAGCACGCGCTTGCTCTGGTGTTCCGGCGCCATCCACCGCGGTGTTGGGACCGGGCGCATCGATCGGCGCCCCCGAGGTGATGATCCGCGGACCAATCAGGTCGCCACGTCGGACCCGATTTCTGAGATCCACGTTCTCCCTCGTGAGCCCGGCGGGATTTCTGACTGTGGTGATGCCGAAGGCAAGCTGGCTCTTGGTCAGCTCCTGACTTGCCGGCTCGTCGTAGGCGTAGACGAGCTGCCGCTTCGGGCCGCTCGAGTCCACTTCCCACGCACCGATACCGACATGGCCGTGCATCTCGATGAATCCGGGCAGCAGGTAGCGTCCACTCAGGTCGACGACGCGCGCACCGGCAGGGACCCGGGTGTCCTTGGCATTACCAACCGCCGTGATCCATCCGTTCCGGATGACTACGACCGCGTCAGGTTGCGGCGGGCGTTCGGTGCCGTCGATCAGGGTGGCGCCTTTGAGAACCAGCGTCTGCGCCGCGGCTGCTGCCGGGGTTCCCAGCGTGAGCAGCAGCAGGGCGGGGAGTAGCGGAGATACGAGGGTTCTCATCGAGCCGGGTTCGGTTGGTTTGGAAGGCAGTCACACCGACCGGCAGAAACCTTACAACGATCGACTACGGCAGATTCGCGAAGAGTCGGGCCAGATCGATCACCACCTCGGGTTGGCCAGGGGCGACGCGCTTGTCAGGGAGTTGTCGCGCTGGACAGCCGGCGCATCACCGTGTTCCAAAACTCCAGCGCGTCGAAGAACGATCGGACCGGAACCCGCTCGTCGAGCCCGTGGGCAAACTGGTCGCTGTCCTTTATGAAGACACCCATGATCCCGTAGGTGGGAATCCCCGCCGCGCGGATTTCCTTCCCGTCAGTGCCGTACGGCGCCATGTAGGGAATGATCGGGGTCCCCGGCCGGATCCGCGCCACGCCCTGCGCCACCGCGTCCCAGACATCATCACGGATGGGAGAGGCGGGGCTGGCCATCGGGTCACCCAGTACGGTCAGCTGGACCTCGGGGTCGCCAGCTACGCGGATCAGCGTTTCGCGCACCTCCGCCACCGCCACACCCGGAAAGATCCGACAGTTCACCGTGGCCGTCGCTGACTGGGGCAGGGCATTCTCGGCGTGACCGGCCCGCAGCATGGTCGCTACGCAAGTCGTGCGGGTGATTCCGACGTGCTCCGGCTCATGCCACAGCACCTCGGCTGCTGCGGAGTCGCTCGGATTGCGTGCCAGGCGTCCCATCGCATCGCCAACCTTGCCCGGGCTGAGCTTTGACACCGCCTCGAAGTAGGCGCGCGTGGCCTCGTTGACCTGCACCGGGAATCGGTGCGCCTCGATCCGCTTGAGCACCGAGGCCAGCTGATAGATGGCGTTGTCCGTCCGGGGCGTGGAGGAGTGCCCGCCGGGGTTGGTGACCGTCAGCTCGAACGTGGCGTAGGTCTTCTCCGAGGTCTGCACCAAGTAGCGTTCTGGCTCCCCGGCCTCGTTCAGTACCCCGCCGCCCCCGTCTGCGTTCAGGGCAAACTCCGCGTCCGTCAGCGCCCGATGCGTGGTGACCAGGGCGCGGGTCGAGAGCATGCCTGTCTCCTCGTCCCCCGAGAAGGCGATGATCAGATCGCGATTCGGCACGTAGCCGGACCGCTTGAGGCGGAGGAAGGTGGTGGTCAGCGTGGTGATCCCGAACTTGTCGTCGAGAATGCCACGGCCGTAGAAGTAGCCGTTCTCCTCAGTGAGCTTGAAGGGGTCCCGCTTCCAGTCCTTGGGCAACGCATCCACCACGTCCATATGGGCAGTGAAGAGAATGGGCTTGGCCCTGGACGACGGCTCGCCGCGGTAGCGGACGATCAGGACGGCCGTCCTTTCGCCGTTGGGGAGCGCCATCGGAATCACGTGGACGTCGGAGGCCGGGAACCCGCCGGCCTTGAACTGTTCCGCCAGGTACCCGGCGACCTCCGGAACCTTGCCATGACCCTCGGCGCTGCGATGCGTGATGATGTTCCGGAAGATCTCCAGCGCCTGTCGCTGGTAGGGCTCCTTGTAGTCGTCGCTCGAGGTCTGTGCGGTCAGCGCCGGGGCCAGGGCCAGCAGGGCGAGAGGGATCAGGACTTTGGCGGACACAGGCGGACCTCGGGTCGGTGGACGGGGGACAGAGCTCCAATATCCTGGATTGTGACCGCGAGGGAAGAGGTGCCGTTCCGGACCCTTGCGGCAGACGCTTTAGGATCGGACCCACGTGACCGCATCTCGTGGCTCCGCTAAACGCCGACAGCCGATTCGTTCGCGATCATGCGGAGCTGCTGGAGCGGCGGATTGGATTCCAGCTCCCGTTTGAGTGGTTCCCACCAGATGCGGTCAGCCGCAGTCTCCGCGGCTTGCTCGTCTGCCAGAGCCCGCTCGATCTCGTCCGTTGCCCCGCGGCGTGCCGCGTGAACCGCCGTGCGCTGCGAGGCGCTGGCTGCTGCAGGCTCCGACGCTGCCAGCTCGATCAGCAGGGAGGGGCTTCGGAGCTCCTCGAGCCAGAACGCGACTCGTGCCGCCGTCGGATCCGAGCGATGGGCGAAATAGTCCGCCTCGACGCCGGCGGCAGCGCAGCGAAGATGCGCGGCGTGGCCCCTGGAGAGGTAGTCAATGGAAAGGGGTGGGACGGCAATGGGCGACGCCTCGAGTTCCGCCATTGCTTCCCGGAGCCGAGTCAGGTTGTCCGGCTCGGCGAGCAGCGCGAGATCGATGTCGCGGCTAAACTCCGCCGCGCCGTACAACACGCAGGCCTGGCCGCCCATCAGCAGGGCCCGGACCTGGTGCCGTCGGATCGAAGAAAGGACTTTGGGTATCGGGCTCGGGATCAAGGGAACCTCCGAGTGCCAGATATGCCGACCATAGCCTGCAGCTTTCTACCCACCGCTCGGCAGGCGTCTTTCGGTACCATTCGGCCCACTCCGGGTCGCAGTACTCCTCGAGCACAAGGGGCTTCGTCGGCGCCATGAGAGCAAGGTAGCGTGAGCGGCGACCGATCTCCAAGACGCAGCCAAGCTTGCCTGTACCGACACTCAGCGGGGACGGGACCCGTTTACCGGTACGGCAACCCGGTCCGCGAGCGATCGCGCCTCGAGCGCCGCTGACGCGCGCAGCGTGGCATCGTGCAGGTCCACGCCGATTTCCTCGAACAGATCGCCGTACGCCTCGGCCAGGAGCGGCAGGAACTCCTGCAGCTTGGTCGCCTGCACCCGCCCCGCTCGACTCAAGCGCACCACTCTGACCCGCCGGTCATCGGCGTGTGAGGCACTCGTCACGAAGCCTGCCCGCACCAGCCAGTTGACGCGTTGCGATGCAAGTTGGTGAGACAGCTTCAATTCCTGCGCAAGATCCGAGATCGACTGCGGCCCGCCGTGGTACAGGGTCTGGACGATGCTCGTGGTGTAGCCCGGCAGCTCGATGCCGTGCGCCGCCAGGCAGGCGTCCATGCCGTCGTACAGCGAGGTCGCGAGCTGCCCGACCCGCATCGCGAAGGCCGAGGTCGTTGCGAAAAAGGGAATCTCGTTCAAGGGGCGCGTCCTCTTCGTCGGAGCCGATTTGCCAAACCTCAGGTGGTATTATACAATCAATTGCGCAATTGATGGAAGTTGCGGGCTTCTGACAGGAGGTACCCATGCGTCGCACGTTCTCCGTTGCCGGCTTGGTGTCACTGGTGTTTGCCGCTCCCGGAGCGGCACAGGCGGGCCCTCAGGGGCCGCCCGATGCCGTGGCGCTCGGGGCTCTCGACTCGGTCGTCGCGTCGTACGTTGCCCAGGGGCTGGCGCTCGGCGGCGAGCTGCTGGTGCTGCACCATGGCAAGGTCCTGTTGCACCGGGCTCACGGCCTGGCCGACCGCGAGGCGGGCCGACCCTGGACCGTGGGTACGATTGCCAACATCCGGTCGATGACCAAGACGCTGACCGGTGCGGCCGTGGAGCTCCTGATCGACCGGGGGAAACTCTCGCTCGATGACCGGGTCAGCAAGTACCTGCCGAGTTTCGACAATGACCGTTCCCGCGCGATCACGGTGCGGCAGATCCTGACACACCGGGCCGGTTTGCCGCTGACCAACATCGAGCGCCTCGATCAGTACCCCAACCTGATGGCCCAGGTAGACGCCGTCGGCGAAAAGGGGCCCGCTCACGCCCCGGACAGCAAATTCTGGTACAGCGACGCCGGCACCGACGTCGCGGCCGCCCTAGTCCAGACCGCCGGCGGAAAGCCCTTTGCTGAGTTTGTGCGTACCGAACTGATCGAGCCGCTGGGCATGACGGACACCTTCTTCGGCATCGATGCGAGCGACTCCCGCTGGCCGCGGATTGCGAGCGCCTACTACGGATCTGGCGGGTCGTGGACTCGCTTCTGGAATCCGGCGGATGGCAAGCCGCTTTACCCCTTTGCCTGGGGCTCGCAGACGCTCTACTCGACCCCGCGGGACTACGCCCGCTTTCTCCAGCTCTGGCTCGACGAGGGGCGGGTCGGGGGCCGGCAGCTCCTGTCGAAGGAGGCTGTCCTGCGGCAGACGACGCCGGCATCGCCGATGTCGATGCTCGGCAGCGATGCGCGAGTACCGACGGGGTTCCGCGGGCTCGAAGTCTGGTACGGACAGATGTCCGTGCTGCACGTCGAGACCGCGCATCCGACTCGCGTCCGCATTCTGGGGCACAGCGGGTCGGACGGTACCAACGCCTGGGCCTGGCCCGACCGTGATCTGATCGTGCTCTACTTCACCCAGTCGCGGGGCGGCACCACACCGCTCCGGTTCGAGGAGGCGCTCGAACGCTTCGTCGTCAATCCCGGCACGGCTGCCGAGCCGGCGCCGGTTGCGTACCAGGGACTCGTCGGTCGCTACGTGGCCAACTTCGGGCCTTTCACGAACGAAGTCTTCGAGGTGCTCTGGCGGAACGGCAAGCTCGTGCTCGACGTGCCGAGCCGGCTCGCGTTCGATCTCGTGTGGTTGGAGGACGCTAAGCGCTGGGGTGCCGAGATCGCGCGTGAAGGGTTGCAAGTTGCTTTCGAACCGAGCGAAGGTGCGCCGGCTGCCAAGCTGGTCTTCTATCAGGCGGACAAGGCGTATGACGTTCCACGGGTTGGCACGCCGCTGGCCGATTCGCTCCGGATCGATCGCGCTGTGGCCCCGTCTGAGCTTGCGGACGCTGCTGGTCGCTACGAGGTCACCGGCTCCCAAAACGAGATCGAGATCATCGTTCACGAGGGCGGGCTCGCCATTCGCGGGCCCGATGGCAGCGTCAATCGCCTTCGACCCTCCCGACAGGCAGGCCTTTGGCATGTTCGCGATGCGCCGAACGTCGGCATCGTGTTCAACCGTGACGCTTCGGGCCAAGTCGTCTCGATGACGCGCCGGACCCGCACGGACGTGACCTGGCCCAGGCGGCGCGCGGACGACCCCGCACCGCGCTGAGCCGCGTGCCTGCCCGATGACCCTAGCTCGAGGTCTGGGCGACCGGGCGAACTGGCAGCTTCGATTCCGTTCGGTACGCTGCGCCGCGGGTCATCGCCCCGCGGTACTGCCGCACCAGTTCATCGTCTACCGCAGCCCACGTCCGCGTCTCTGCCGTCGCGCGACCGCCAGCCGCCAGGTGCCGGCGTGCGCGTTCGTCGATCAGTAGCTCGTCCAGCGCAGGCAGCAGCGAAGCCTCGGGCGACACCAGGCGCACGTTGTCGCCGTTCCGGCCGTAGTCGAGCACGCCGCCGGCTGCCATGGCGATCGAGGCTGCCCCCGAGGCCATGGCCTCCAGGAGGACGTTGCCGAAGGTCTCGGTCGTCGACGGCAGGACAAAGACATCGGCGGACGCATACGCGGTTGCGAGCTCGGCCCCCCGCCGGACGCCGGTCAGGTGGGTTCGCGGCAGACCTCGCTCGGCAATGGCCTGTTCGAGCGCGCCGGATCCGGTAAAAGCAAGGTGCGCACGAGGGTGCCGCGCGCTCAACGCTGCCCATGCGTCGAGCAGTCGATCGACGCCCTTCTCTGGCGCCAGCCGACCGACGTACGCCACGAGGAGGTCGCCCGGAGCGATGCCCAGCGACTGCCGGTACGCCTCCGAGCGGTGGCGCGGATGAAAGCGATCGGTATCGATGCCTCGGCTCCAGACCCCGGTATGCCGAACCCCCCGACGCTGCAACTGTTCCTGATACGCCCGGCTCGGCGCCAGCACGACCTCGGCATGGCGGTAGAACCGGCGCAGGTAGATCCAGCCCGGCGTCACGGCCCAGCCGAAGCCGTACCGTGCTGCGTAGCTCTCGTAATCGGTGTGCGCCGACGCGACGATCGGGACCCGGAGCCGGCGCGCGGCTTTGAGGCCCGCTCGACCCATTGGAAACTCGGTGGCCAGGTGCACCACGTCGGGACCGAACGCCGCTAGGTCTGCGGTAATCTCCGCCTGCCGCGGCCGGGCCCATTCCACCTCGGGCGAGAGGGCAAACGGCCGGGCCGGCGACCGGTGCGCCTCGGGGCGGTCGGTGACACCAGCGGGCAAGGCGTAACGCGCACTGTAGACTCGAACCGAATGACCTCGGCTGATGAGCGCCTGTACCGTTCGATCGAGAGTCTGGGCCACCCCGCTGATCATCGGCCAGTAGACTTCCGAGAAGATCGCAATCCGCATCGGCTACCTCCTGCGCTCAAGTCTCGCAGTCGGTCGCCCCGATGGGATCACGCTGGCGTCAACACTCGGTAAAGGCGGGTTCGTGGCATTGGTACAATCCGGCGTGGGCCGGGTGACGCACCAGTCGGCGCCACCCGGGATGCCGCGGGGCTTACTGCGGCAGCCGCGCGGTCACCTTGCCGTTGGCGTCGAGAAACTCGAGGCTCGGATTGCCGAGTGAGTCGACCTGGATCAGAATGCGTGGCTTGCCGTTCGGATCGGCCAGCCGGAGCACTGACGCCTTTTGCACGTTGCGGCCGAGATAGGCGCGCTCGGCGTACATCGGAACGCCGTTTCGCGGCTCGGCAAACGCCTTCTGCGCCGCTTCCTTGGCAGGTCCGTCCGGCATGGCCCGGATCTTCTCCAGGTCTTCAACGAGGTCGATGATCGGGATCGGGGCCCGCTCAGCGAACGTGATACCGGTTCGTTTGGTGTCCGTGTCGTCCTGGTAGTTGAGGACCATGACCTGGTCCTGGTTGTACTGATCGAACGACATATGCAGGCTCGACTGGTAGCGGCCGTTCGCGTCGGTCTTGCCGGTGAAGGTCAGGCCGCCGTTCTCGGTGCCCTCATCGTTGAAGAAGATGATGCCCGGCCGAGTGCCGCCCGGATAGCCGAAGGGCTTGCCTTTGAAGATCGGGCCGATCGAGCGCGGCCGGTTGGCAATCACCATCCGGTAGCTGCCGTCGGGCTCGACAACGTTGATGCGCTCGACGTCGATCTCGGTAAAGCGGACCTTGTCGGGCTGCGATTGAAAGGCGCTCAGGCTGAACCAGGTAAGCAGCAGGGTGGCCATCAGGCCGTAGACCCGCAGGATGCGCAGCTCGCGGCGCTCAGAACTAGACATGGATCGATTCCCTCGTCGGGGTGAAACGGCTATCGGGTTGCAGGAGTGTTGGCCTCGACCGCTGCGGCAAAGCGCCGCACCAGTTCGGCCCATGGGTACGGATGCCAGCTGTGGCCCTTCATCGGCCGCCCGTAGATGAACTCCGCGTCACTCGCGGGCTGGGCGCGTTTCAGGAAGTCCTCGAACCGGTACATCGCGACATTGAGATAGAAGTCGTCCATGTCCGGCAGGAAGAAGCGGAGCTTGCCGCGCAGCTTCGGCTCCAGGGTCGCCCAGTTGCGCTCGGCGTAGTCGCGGAGGTCGTAGTCGTTGTCCCTCCAATAGGCCGCGACCGACTTGTCGATCACCCCGGTCAGCGGATCCCAGAGTGCCTTCGGATAGCCCTCGCTGTCGGTCGGGCCGTAGACCGCTTCCCAGGCGTTGAACTGAAAACCCGAGCGGCCCTTCGAACCGAGCACCGCCTCGAAGCGGCTCAGCTGGCGGACGCTCCAGATCGGCTGCCCTTCGACCGTACGGCGCATCGGGCGCTCTGCCGTGATGAATTGACCGATCGGAATCGAAAAGGCATTCTCGTCCTTGTAGATGTCGACGAGCTGATGGCGGCTGAAATCGATCGGGTCGGGCTGGAAGATCCACGCACCGCCAAAGTAGTCGGGATAGCGGAGCTGGAGGGCGAGACTCTGCCAGCCGCTCGTCGAGGCGCCCTCCAGGTGCCGCGCATGCGGGGCCGCAATGATTCGGAAGCGGCGTTCGAGCTCCGGAATGATCTCTTCGACGATCGCGTCGCCGTAGGGACCGTTGTTGGCCGAGTTGGTCGAGTACGAATCAGGGAAGTACGGGGTCTGCTGCTCGAGTGAAATCGCAATCACCCGGGGGAAATCGGGCGCGTTCCACGCCTTGTAGAAGTCGAAGCCGGTCTCAACGCCCGTGACTGGATTGATCTCACCGATGCCCCGGCCGACCGAATCGGTGCGAAACTGGAACGGAACACTGTGGCCCAAGGTGTAGATCGCAGGATACTGCCGACTCGTTTCCGTTGCGTAGCCTCGAGGCAGCAGGATCGTCGCATGGACGTAGATCGGCCGGCCCCAGAACGCCGTCAGCGTCTTGCTCTGGAGAGTGACGCGCTTGACCCAGTCCGTGTCGGCGGGGCGGGGCGGTTCCGGCAGCGTCCGGGTCAGGGTAATGGCGACCCGCGCGCTGCTGTCGATGCGCACCTGCTGAACCTCGCTGACCAGCGAGCCGGGCGTGTTGTTGAACGGCGCAATCCGGCCGTCGTTCATTGGCAGCCAGAGGGTCTTGCCGTCGGCGCGCCGAACCTGCGAGTACACCCGAACGAGCGCCTGGACCCAGTACTCGCCTGGCGGAAGCGAGTCGAGGCTCGTCGGGTAACCGATGGCGCGACTGTCGACCGTCACGGCGCGACCGGGCGCCACTCCTTCCAGGTCTACCCCGAAGATCGCCGGCCCCGACGGCGAGATCAGCAATCGAGGCTCGGCCGGATTGGTCTTCGAAACGGCCACGATCAACCGACCGGTCAGCGGACCGCGGTGCGCCGATGCTGCGACGGTCACGTCGAATCGCGGTCCCGTCTGAGCGGTCGCGACATTCGGCGCAGCAACCAGCGCAAGGACGAGTACGAATCGCAGGTTCAGGAGCAACGGTGTAGTCTCCGCCTAAGAGGGATCCTTCATGATGACACCGTGCTTCATCACGAAGGTGACGTCTTTCAGGGTGGCAATCTCGCTCAGCGGCGAGACGCGAGTGGCAATCAGGTCGGCGTAATAACCAGGACGGATCAGGCCGCGCTCGCGCTCCATGCCAAGCAGGGCGGCTGCATCGCTCGTCATGGCACGAAGAATATCGCGCGCCGGAATCCCGGCCTCGACCCAGGCGTCGACGACCGACATCGTTACGACGCCTCGCGAGACGTCCGAGGGCGCCCGGATGATGTCGGTGCCGAACGCCAGCTTGGCGCCAGTCTTGTGCGCGCGTCGGAGCCGCTCGATGGTGCGGCTGTCATGCTCGGTCCGCCCAAACCGCTGCATGAACACGCCAGGCGACTCGGTGCCCACCAGGACGATGCCACGGTCGCGCGAGAGTGCCAGTGTTTCGTCGCTCATGACGTAGCCGTGTTCGATCGATGCGACGCCGCCATCGATGGCAATCCGCGCTCCGGCATCCGTGACGCAGTGCGCCGTGACCCGCGCACCTGCCGCCGCGGCCTCGGCGACTACAAAGCGCACATCGTCGACGGTGTAGCGGTACGGATAGTCGTCGATCGTGATCTTGATCCAGGTGGCGCCGTGGTGCACGTTCTCGCGAATGGCACGCCGTAGCTCGTCGCGCGTGTCGGCGTAGGCGTAGTCCTGCCGGCCGATGTCGGGATGCTCTGGCGAAAGCTGGAACTGGCCGCCGTAGGGCGTCACGATCTTACCCGAATAGACGATCGTCGGGCCCACGACCTTGCGGCCGAACAGTCGGGTATTGGCGAGAGAGGCGCCGCCGTAGACCGCAGCGCGCCGACGGTCGCCGCCCCCGAAGAACATCGCGAGCGCCGCGTCTGCATGGTTGCCGGCGTTGCCGAGGTCGCGCACGGTCGTGAAACCCGACTCCAGCATCTGCCACGCGTTGGCAACACCCTGCAGGGCGCGTTCGGCAGTCGAGACCGAGACGGTATACTCGCGGAGCCGCGTGGCGCCTGGTTCATAGGCAGCGGCAAGGTGCGTGTGGGTGTCGATCAGGCCTGGCGACACGATGGCGCCCGACAGGTCGACGACCTCGGCGCCGGCAGGAATCGGGAGGTTGGGTCCGACCGCCGTGATCTGGTCGCCGGCGACAATGATGACGGCGGGGCCGCTCGTCGTGCCGGTGCTCGGGTCGGCGATGCCGCCGGCGCGGATGGCAATCGTTTGGGCGGAGAGGGAAGCGGTCGCCGCAAAGAGCAGAAACACGCCAGCCGCCGCTCGACGCCAGGCCCGTGCTGTTGTGGATGGACGTGGCGTTGGCAAGAGGACCGCCTCCGATTCAGGTGTTCGCAGACTTCCAGATCCCTTCCGCCTGCCAGAGGTGCCGGTGCTGGTGGCGGGGCAGAATGCTGAAACACGAGTACAGGTTGTAGGTCCGACCCGGCGCAAAGGGCGACGCCACATGGATCTCGCTGATCGGCTTGCCATCCACCGCTCGCAGCAGATCGACCTGCGCAGTTTGCAGGCGATCGAACTCCTCGAGCAGCGTTGCGGGCGGCAGGTCGGCTGCCGGTACGAAAGCGGCGGGTGTCGCGATCGCAAAGCGAACCGGCGGCCCCATGGTGCGCCAGAGCAGCCAGCCAAAAACGTCGCGCCGGTAACGCACCTGTGGCGGACTCGACATTGCCTGCGCCTGCTCGACTGCCGCGGTGAGCAGGGGCAGGAACGCTTCACTCGTCACATTGAGGTGCGCCACACACTCGGCGACAGACCACCGCTCCGGGTTGCGCCGCTTCGGCCATTGCTCGAGAGGAATCTGCGCCGAGAGCGCCTGCAGCCGGGTGCTGGCAGAGGCGAACTCATCGAGGATGGCCTGGAGCTTGGGATGCATGGCGATCTGGCTGACGCCCCCCGGTTCGAGTCTTCAGGCGGTCTCGCGTTGCAACAACGTGATCAGGTCCGCCGGTGTTTCAAGCCAATAGTCCGGTTGAGTTCGCGTCAGATCGCTCTGACTGAACGGTCCCCATAGTGCAGCTGCCGTTCGCATTCCTGCCGCTCGGCCGCTCTCCATATCATGGACGCTGTCGCCGACGTAGATGGCGCTCCGCGGGTCGACCGCAAGATGGTCCGCTGCCTTGATCAGCGGCTCCGGGTGCGGTTTCGGATTGACCACATCGTCCGCGCCGACCAGGACGTCCATTGCCGCATCCAAGCCGAGCAGGCGAAGGCCGCGTTCGGCCCCGGCCCGCTGTTTACTCGTGACCAGGCCGGTCCTGAGGCCGCGGTTGCGGATGGCCTGCACCATCTCCACGGCACCCGGATAGCCGCAGCAACGGGCGTCATGGTTCGAAATGTTGTATTCGCGATAGGTCGCGACGAGCGCGTCGAACAACGCCGGGTCGTGGGCCCAGTCGCGAAACTGGACCCGGAGCGGCGTGCCGATGCCGGCGAGCCATTCCGCATCGCTCCGCGCGGGCAGGCCATGGGTGGCCAGACTGTGGTGGTAACTGTCGATGATCAGCTGGATCGAATCGAGCAGGGTGCCGTCGAGGTCGAATAGTACAGTGGTAGTGCGAATCATACGCTGAAGGTAGCGACGTCATCGGACGGTCTGTAGGTCGCCTGATCCGGGATGGCCGCCGAGCGCGGCACGGCCAGCACCAGCAGCTCGGCGAGCAGGGTGTCCTGCTCGCTCTCCCTGGCCCCGATTCGCCCGGCCAGATCGAACGCGGCGGGGTCGCCCCTCGCGATCCGGTCGACCAGGGCCGCCTCGGCCGCCGAGTGGCCGCGCCGGAGAAAACGCAGCGCTCCCTCGCACCGAGTCAGGCCCGCCACGTTCCGAGTGCGACGGCAGCGGGCCGCTTCGGTGCGAAGGTAGTGCAGGGCTGCCGCCTCGATCTGAAGGTCGCCAAGGCGGGCCGCGCCGATCCGCTCGACGGCCTGACGTACCGGATCTGCCAGTGACACGAGGATATCCGGTATGGCGTCGGGGCAGGGTAGTCCGCCCCCGATGAAGTTCATCGGCGGCAGAGGATCGTTCTCAGCCTGATGCCAGCCGGTGTCGGCGGTGCGGACCAGAACGAGCAAGCCGGTTGCTCCGGATGCGAGGCTCCGAAGTCGGAACACTGCGACTGATTGATCTCCGGTCACCAAGCACCACCCGGCGCCAACTCCGTCCGCGGCTGGCTGTCCGATTGGCGCCAGGTTCGAGACTTCCCGCTTGCGCGCCAGGATACTCTCCACCCCGATCCGCGCCTCGATCGGGGCCGGCAGTTCGAAACGCACGACCTCGATATCGGGATGCAGTGATCCGGGGCGAAGAGCTCGCCCGTCGCGCTGCTCGAGCCGGATCGGGGTCCAGGGGAGATCATAGTGAACGATCCTGGCTGCGCTGCGGAGGTTGAGTCCCTCGGCGGCAACGTCGGTCGCGAGCAGCACCGTCGTGACCGGCAGCTGCCGGCCGTGGCGTGCCGCCGGGTCGAAGGAGAGGAGGACGAGCGATCGCGGCATTCGCCGCCCCTGGTAGCCGGCATCGCTGCCCGTCAGCCAGGCCACCCCCGTTCCGGTCAGGCGTCGACGAAGGTGCTGTACCGTTGCGGTGAACGTCGTGAACACGAGCGTTGGCTTGCCATCTGCCAGGATTGCGGCCAGACGGGCGGCCTTGGCGTCTCCCACCTGAATCCAGCGGCGGGTGGTGTCGGACAGGCGCTCCACCAATCCAAGGTCGCCAATCGCAAGGTCCGCTGCGGTCTCACCGTGATCGATCAGATCCCACATCACCAGTTGGTCGATGTCGCCGGCCACGATCGACTGGATCGCCGAGCGGTTGAGCGGGTGCCCCGCCCGACGAGCGTCGGCTGCGTGGCCGAGCAAACGGCGGTAGCCCTCGAGTGAGGCCAGCAGCGCACTGGGGCTCGATGCCAGCGCGCGGAGCAGGCTGCCGCGAATCAGCGTAGCAATCGAGTTGCTTCGTGACAACCGGAGTCGGTCGATCCGTGCCACGGTCCGAGCAAACCCGGTGTCGCCATCGTGCCAGCTCCGCACGGTGGTGTCGCGGCGGGGCGGTCGATCCGGCGGAGCCGCACTCTGTACGATCAGCGGTGTCAGGCGGATACCTGGGTCGATCTCGACCCGTTGGCGGAGCGAGGGGGTCCCATACAGCGCCAGGGCGTCGTCGCGGACGGCCAAGGCAAGTTGCGCGGCCAAGTCCTGCCGTCGATTGACGATCGGCGTTGCCGTGAGCAGCACGACCCGCCGCCCGAGCAACTGGGGCGCCAGCTCGCGATAGCGTCGGGTTGCCTGGTTTCGAAAGCGGTGGGACTCGTCGATCAGTACCGGCCCAGCTCCGTCGATTCGGCCGCCGCGACTGATCATCTCATGACTCGTTACTCGACCGCACGCGCCGAGCTCCGTGGCGATCCGCCCCCACTGGGGGAGCAGGATGGCGGGTGCCACGATGTCGATTGAGCCTCCAGGGTCGAGCGCACGGCAAACCGCCAGCCCGACATACGTCTTTCCGGAGCCGACCGGCGTCGCGATCATGACGCCTCCGAACGCCCGCGCGATGCCCAGGGCGGCGCGAAAGATCCCGACTTGATCTGGACGGAGCCAGGGTGGCGGTGCGTCTGCCGCCGCGCCTGGACCAGCGGCGCAGCTCAACGCCATAGCTGCGCACTGCGGGGTGATCTGGGAGAACCCTTCTGGTACTGTGAAGTCGAGTTGTCCGGCGTCACACCCCACGCGGTGGCGGCTACCACCCGCCCCGACGCCCCCGACGATGGTCACGCGCTGCCGTTGTTGAGCAGATCGAGGACGCGCTCGGCCAGTGCGGCCTCGTCGATCGGCATGCCCTGGTGTCCCGCCTTCCCGATCGCGATCAGCGCCGCGTCATTCAGGACGCCGGTCGGCAACGGCAGCGCGCCAACCAGCGAGGCGTTGAAGCGGAAGTAGCCCGAGGCGGCCACGGTCGCCTGCTGGCGCGCCAACCGACGGATTGGCTGGCTGTTGAGCCACGCGGTCAGCGCAAGGGCCGACTCGAGGGTCGGCGCAGCCAGCCAGTAGCAGGTGTTGAGCGGTGCCGTCCGCTGCTCAGCTTGTGAGAGCAGTGCGGTGGCGGAAAGCTGCCGGGCCAGGTCGGCCCAGACGACCCGGAACAGCGGACCGACCGCGTCGGTGCGGAACACCGCCCAGAGCGGACCGCTCCGGAAGTCGGCTCGCCGTTCGAGGAGCGGCCGATGCCGGCCGATCCAGGCACCGGCCAAGGGGGGCAAGCGGTCGAGCGGATGGCCGCGTCGGTCGTAGGCCCAGAGCAATCGGACCGAGGCGACTGTTCGAAAGGGTCGAATGTCGCGCCCGCGGAGGGCCGGCCGCAGCAACTCGGGCTCACAGACGTCCTTGGGGTCGACGAATACGGCATCAGCACCGGTTTTGACACCGAGCCCGATCCGAAACTGGTGACCGAGCCGAGGGGCGACGGCGGTCTGGCGGATCAGGGCGCTGTCATCGCCGCTGCGGATGGTACTCCACGGAGCACCCGACAGGCTGTCCTGCGGTACGAAGCGGCCGCCCCCGTTGAAGGTCGTGGCGGTCAGGTGCCCCGCTGCCGCCTCTCCGCGCCCGACGATCAGGGCGAGCGGATAGACCAGCGCGTCGAACCCGGCGGCCGCCTCGGGCAGGTCCGCAGCAAGGTGGATCGTATGGCGTTCGGCCAGGCGGTGGCGGGCCAGGGTGCCATACTGGGCGGTCAGCAGCTTGGCAGGCAGGAGCAGGCCGACCACGCCAGTCGGGTGCGCCAGCTCGAGGCTCCGTTGCAGGAACGCTACCGCCAGGTCTGCGACGGGCGCAAAGCCCCGACGCGAGGACGGCCGGGCCCGGAACCACTCGTAGCGTCGCTTGAGCCCTTCCCGCTCCCGAGGCGAAAGGCTCTCGGCGCGGACCCAGGGCGGGTTGCCGACGATCAGATCGAAACCGCCACGCCCCATCAGGTCGGCAAACTGTGACCCGAAGTGAAACCAGGGAAGAATCCCGTTCGACACGAGCCGGCGGCGGGCGGCCCGCAGACGGGATCGCTCGGTGCGGAGGCGGCGGAGCTCCGTTCGACCCGCGCGCGACAGGGTCGAGGCGTCGCCGAAGAGGGATTGCCCGGTTCCACTGGCGACGAGATCTCGGATCCGTCGCTCCAGGCTTTCGATGGCAGCCTCCAGCGCGCGGTCCATCGCATCGTGTTCAGCCCGCCGGAGCGCCCGAACCGCGGCGCGTTTCGCTTCGCCGGTGGCGGTCAGCACTCGATTGCGCAACTCCCCAAGCCGGTCGGTGCCGGAACTGCGGAGCGCTACCGGGAGGTCGTGGCGCTCCAGCACACTGTCGCCCTGGCGGATCAGGGCATCGAGGTTGGGCAGCGGGGGTATCGCTTCCGGTGGCGCATCGCGATCCGCTCGAATCACCTCGAGCCAGAGTCGCAGCTCGGCCAGGTGCACCGCGTTGGGGTTGATGTCGACGCCGAAGAGATTGCTGGCAATCACGCTGCGTGTGGCGGTCGCAGCGTCCTCCCCGTTGCGGACCCGGAGCCTGACGAGCAGGCGGAGCGCGCCGAGCAGGAAGGCGCCACTCCCGGCCGCGGGGTCGAGAACGGTCACCCCCCGCAGTGCTTCGAGTGCCCTCGGCGTGAGCTCGGTCAGTTCGGTGCGGGCTTCGTCGATCGGGCAGCCGAGCTTTCCCGCAAGCCAGGCTTCGAAGGAGGAACGGATCAGCGTGTCGACGAGCGCGCTCGGTGTGTAGAAAGCGCCGGTGTCCTTGCGGGTGTCGGGGTCCATTACACCTTCGAAAACGCGCCCGAGCATGTCGGGGCCGATCGCGGCACGCGGGCCGGCCTCGGACCCGATGGTAAAGTGATAGCGTTCGAACAGCTGCTCGAACGCGTCGACCCAGAAACCGTCCAACAGGTCTGCCTGCCACCGACGCTCCAGGGGGTGCGGCTCGAAAAGCCCGCCGTTGAGGAAGGGAATCTGCCCGAAGTGACGGGCTGCGGCGGAACGTCGCTCGATCGGTCGGTTGAGGGTGCCGAAGAACAGCGGGCGCAGCAAACGACGCGCGACCCCGCCCCCGCTCTGGAGCACCCGATCGAGCTCTTCAGCCAGGAATCGGGGCCGGCCGTCGAGCCAGCCGCGCTCTTGAACGAAGTAGAGAAAGAGGATGCGAGTCAGGTCGAGCAGTGCCAAAGCGTGCCGATCCCGTCCTGGAATTCGGCTGGGGAGCTCTGCTACGGCGGCAGATAGGGTGGCGCGGAACTGCCGGAAGAAACGCTGATCGAGGGTTCGGCCCGCGAGCGCGTCGGCCCAGGTCAGACAGCGCGACAGCGCCAGACCCTCATCGTGGCTCGAGCCGCGCTCGAGGATTCGGATATCCACCGGGCGCAGGCGGGTCGTCGTCATCACCGCGACCGGAGCGTCAGCCACGCTCGCTGCGAAGGCGAGACGCCGCCTGAGCGGATCGAAGCTCGCAATCAGCGCCAACAGACCGCGCTGCGACGTGGACCTGGCCAGCCGTTGTACCGCTGCTTCGGGCTGGCCGGACTGCGCAGCGATCAGCTGCAGACCGCCCTGACGACCCACCAGGGCGAGGCGGGGAACGGAGGTGTCGTCCAATCCGAAGCTGGCAGGACCGATTTCATGCCAGGTCGGATCGAATCGCAGCTCCAGCGCCAGGCCCGGCAGGTCTTCGAGCCTGGCTATCGATTCCAGCGTGTCGATCAGAGTCACAAGGTCCTAGTGCGAAGCGGGACGCTTCACACTAGGACCGATGAGTTGGAGTGGGACAACCGAAGAACTGCGAGGCGGAGCGTTTCTATGCCTCGACGCGGGCAAACGGCTTGACGATCTCCTCGAGTTCACGCCGGAGCGCGCTCACGCTGCCCAGGCGATCGGCGTCCGGCACCGAGTCGGCGCCATCGCCGTCGGGTCCGGGAATCAGGGTGGCAACCATCGCGTCGGTGTAACCCACCACCGCATGCGCGACACCTTTGTCGACCAGGCGGTTGAGCCGCAGCAGGAGCGCCATGCCCTGACGCGGCCGCAGCGCGGCAATGGCCGGAGCGAGATAGCGAATCAGGAGCTCACGCAGGTACTGCAACTCTTCGACGACCTCGCCGGCCGCAAGTCCGCGCGCGGCCGCGTGACGGCCATAGCGCTCGGTCACCCTGGTCCAGAGTGGGCGAACCTCACGGCGAAGCGGGCCAACCATGGCGCCGAAGACATCGAGGATCAGGGCAAACTCCACTTCGACGGCTTCGCGCGAAGTGGCGGATGTCCAGGTGGCACGATCACCCAGCCAGGTGATCCACCGCGAAACCATTGCGTCGCGCTGCTCGATGATAGCTCGGCTCGCGGCGACCAGGGTAGGATGGGATGCGCGCAGTGGGCGAGTCTCCCGTTTGAAGCGTGAGGCCGAACCGACCCGGACAGACGGCGTTCAGCGTGCTGACGATCACTGGCGATGCATTACCACTCCGGACACATTATGTCGATGGCAACTCCGATCCTGACCAAAAGTGTGGTGCCCGGCGCCCTGGGCGACCTTCTCATCGATGTGCGCTCCACCGAACGCGAGGCGCCCGGTCCTGCTGTAATTATCGTCCATGGCTTCAAAGGCTTCAAGGACTGGGGCTCTTTTCCGTTCTTTGCCGAACGACTGGCCCGAGCCGGCTTCTCGGCCGTGTCGGTCAATCTGAGCGGCTCGGGGTACGATGACAACGGCGACTTTGCCTGGCCCGACCGATTCGGTCATAACTCGTTCTCGGCCGAACAGTACGACATCGATCGGGTGCTCGAAGCTCTCGACCGCGGCGGGTTGTCGCTGGCGCCGCCCACGCAGGTCGCGCTGCTCGGCCACTCGCGCGGCGGCGGCGCGGCCATCCTCGCGGCTGCGCGGCTCGAACGCATCAGCGCGCTGGTTACCTGGGCCGCCATTGCCAGCGTAAGGCGATGGTCGCCGGCCGACATGGCCAGGTGGCGCGAACGCGGCCAGATCGACGTGCTCAACACCCGGACCGGTGTGACGTCGCCGATCTTTCTGGAGGCGCTGGAGGATATCGAGGCCAACGCCGGCGGGTCCCTCGACATTGAGGCGGCAGCGGCCCGAGTCACGGTCCCCTGGCTCCTGGTCCACGGCGATGCTGATCCGACGGTCCCCATCGAGGAAGCGGATCGCCTGGCCCGGGCGGCCGAGGGCCGGTCGACCGTCGAGCGATTCAATGTCCAGGGGGCCAACCACACGTTCGGCGCCGTCCATCCATATCTGGGTGCGCCGGCCGCGCTCGAGCTCGTCTTTGACCGCACGGTACGCTTTCTGTCCCGGGTGTTCTAGTCTGCGCGCCTTGCCATGAGTCGGATCGACCAGTTGGCCCAGGCGCTCCAGGCCCGCCCACCAGTGCTGGCTGACCCTACTGGCCGAGCCCGCGCAGCAGTGGCCATAGTGCTGGCCCCGCATCCGGATGCCATCCTGCTGATTCGGCGTGCCGAGCGCGCCGGCGACCGCTGGTCAGGACAGATGGCATTTCCTGGAGGCCGGTGGGCCGCCGAAGACCCCGACTTGCTGACGACCGCCAAGCGAGAAACCAGTGAAGAGGTTGGCCTCGACCTGACCCGAGCCCGAGTCCTGGGCCAGTTCGACGACTCCGCGCCGCGCTCCCCATCGCTCCCACCCGTGGTCGTGACACCCTACCTGTTCGCCGTCGATCGTGCCGAACCCCTCAATCCCAATCTCGAGGTGGCGGCAGCAGGGTGGGTACCCCTCGACGAGCTGTTGCGGGGCGAGGTGTACCGCCCGTTCGAGTATCGGGCCGAAGGTACCCGGTACCTCTTCCCTGGCTACCATCTCAACCTCGGTGTTGTCTGGGGCATGACCGAGCGGATCCTGACCCCTGTCCTGTCGCTACTCCGCTGACATCCTCATTGTAACGCGTTGTAAATAAATCGTTTATGGTACATTCGACGACGGGAGCCCTCGCGAAGGAGCCAGGGTTGCGCCCTGTCGAAGTCAGCGTTGCGGTTTGACAAATTAGAAAATTAGGTTATCCTAAATCGTTGATTCGGACTACCGTGATAATTCTCCTTCGCTGAGTTGTCGCATGGTTTCGCCTCTCGAGGCTCTCGCCTGGTTCGCCGGTCTTCTCGTTGTCGTTGCCGCGATTGCGTGGCCGCGCCGCGGTCTGGTTGCCCAGTGGGTTCGTTTTCGGCGAACCACGGAACGGGTGCGGATCGAGGATGCGCTCAAGCATCTCGTCAATTGCGAGCTGAGCGAGCGGCCGGCGTCGCTGGCCAGCTTGGCAGGGATGCTGGAGATCTCGACGAGTAAGGCCCATCTCCTGATTGCGCGCCTGGCAGGCCTCGATCTGGCGCGTTCCGAACCGACCGGCATCGTCCTGACCGAGAGCGGACGTGCCTACGCGTTGCGAATTCTGCGGACACACCGTCTGTTGGAACGCTACTACGCCGACCGGACCGGTGCGTCACCGGCCGATTGGCACGACCTTGCTGAGACGGCCGAGCATGTGCTGTCGGAAGATGACGTAGAGGCGCTCGCTGCCCGGATGGGTCACCCCGTCTACGATCCCCACGGCGATCCGATTCCGACCGCTGCGGGAACCCTGCCGCCCAACGAGGGGGTGGCTTTGGTGACGCTGCAGCCCGGTCAGACCGGCACCGTGGTGCACGTTGAAGATGAGCCCGTGTCTGTCTATCGAGAGCTTCTCAGCCTGGGCATCGACGTCGCCGTGCCCATTACGCTGGTCCGCAGCGAACCGAACCGGGTCGAGATCCTGGTTGCCGGCGAGCCGCGACAGATCGATCCGCTGATGGCCTCGGCCGTTTCCGTGGTTCACCGCGCAGCTGACGACGCCCAGTCGAGCTTCGAGCGACTCGATACCTTGCGCCCCGGCGAAGCGGCCGAGGTGGTTCAGATTGCCGCGGCGGTCCAGGGCCCCCAGCGACGGCGCTTGCTCGACTTGGGCCTGCTTCCGGGAACGGCCGTCACGGCGGAGTTGCGGAGCGCCGCAGGCGACCCGACTGCGTACCGGATTCGCGGCGCACTGATCGCGCTCAGACGAGCCCAGGCGCATGCGGTCTTCATCCGCCGTGTCGGGGAGGCTGCGCAATGAGTTCGCTGACGGCGATCAAGAAGCGCCTGGCCCCGTCGCTTCGCCGCGGAGAGCTGGTCCAGCTCGGCGGTCTCTCCGGCAAGTGGGACTATCTCGTCGCGCTCGCCGGCAATCCCAATACCGGCAAGAGCACCGTTTTCAACGCGGTGACCGGCTTGCGCCAGCATACCGGGAACTGGCCGGGCAAGACCGTGACCCGTGCCGAAGGAACCTTCGAGAACCATGGCAAGCGGGTTCGGATCATCGATCTGCCAGGAACCTATTCGCTGCAGGCCGGCAGCACCGACGAAGAGGTTGCCCGCGACTTCCTCCTGTTCGGTCGCCCCGATGTCACCATCGTCGTGCTTGACGCGACCCGGCTCGAACGGAACCTCAATCTGACCCTGCAGGTACTCGAGATCACCGACCGCGTCGTTGTCTGCCTCAACCTGATGGACGAGGCCCGCCGGCACGGTATTGCGGTCGATCCGGCCAAGCTCGAAGCCGAGCTGGGCGTGCCCGTCGTGCCAACATCCGCCCGTCGTGGCGAGGGCATCGACGCCCTGCTCGAGGCGGTGCATCAGGTTGCCTCGGGAGCTCGACGGACCTCACCGTTTCGGATTCAGCAGCATCCGCCCCAGGTCGAGGCGGCCATTAGTGCGCTGGTTCCGCTCATTTCCGCCGCGTTCCCGTCGCTGCCCAACATCCGCTGGGTTGCGCTTCGCCTCTTGAACGCCGACCAGCGGGTTCTGGACGCGGTCCGATCCGGCGAAATCGGTGCCCTGGCCAGCGGCGAGTGGCGCGCAACCTCGGCGCTGCCAGACGTCGTTCCTGACGAGCTTTCGGAAGCGCAGCAGCACCTGCTCGATGCGGTTGCCGCGGAGCGTTGGCGGTTGAGTCCGGACTTCCACGATGCGGTAACGGCCAGCGTCTATGACGCGGCGGAGAGTATCACATCGCGGGCGGTCCTGACCGGCGGCAAGAAGGCCAAGTTCAACATCGATCGGACCCTGGACTACCTGCTGACCAGCCGCTGGTTCGGCTTTCCCATGATGCTGGCGATCCTGATGGTCGTCTTCTGGCTGACCATCAGCGGCTCGAATGTGCCCTCGCAGGCACTGGCAACGCTGCTGATCGATGGCGGGCATCCCTGGATCAAGGGCTTGATGGAGGGGATTGCCGCTCCATGGTGGCTGACCGGGTTTCTGGTCGATGGCGTCTACCTGGCAACCGCCTGGGTCGTCAGCGTCATGCTACCGCCGATGGCCATCTTCTTTCCGCTGTTTACGCTGCTCGAAGACTTCGGCTACCTGCCGAGAGTGGCCTTCAACCTCGATCGCTACTTTCACCGAGCCGGTGCGCACGGTAAGCAGGCGCTGACCATGTGCATGGGCTTCGGCTGCAATGCGGCGGGCGTGGTCGCGACTCGGATCATCGACAGCCCGCGCGAGCGCCTGGTCGCCATTCTGACCAATAATTTCTCACTCTGCAACGGGCGCTGGCCCACCCAGATCCTGATCGCGTCGATCTTTCTCGGCGCTCTTGCTCCAGCGCACTTGGCGGGCCTGGTCTCCGCGTCGGCGGTGGTCGGCATCGCGCTGCTCGGAATCTTCTTCATGTTCCTGGCCTCGTGGTTGCTCACCCGTACCGTGCTCAAAGGCGAAGCAACCACCTTCAGTCTCGAGTTACCGCCGTACCGCCCGCCGCGGCTGCTCCAGACCCTGTACACCTCGCTGATCGATCGCACCCTGATCGTGCTGTGGCGGGCCGTCCTGTTTGCGGCGCCTGCGGGTGCCGTGATCTGGCTGATCTCGAACCTCCAGATCGGTGGCGAGAGCATTGCCTCGCATCTGGTGACCGGGCTCGATCCGTTCGGACTCCTGATTGGTTTGAACGGTGTCATTCTGCTGGCGTACATCGTGGCGGTACCCGCAAACGAAATCGTGATTCCGAGCATCCTGATGCTCACCGTCCTGACCGGGAAGATGGTCGGCCTCGGCGCTGGCGATGGCGTCATGTTCGAGCTGGAGAATCCGGGCGAGGTCGGCGACCTGCTGCGTGCGGCGGGTTGGACCACGCTGACCGGTCTCAACGTGATGCTGTTCTCACTGCTCCATAATCCCTGCTCGACCACCATTTATACGATCTACAAGGAAACGCGCAGCTGGCAGTGGACCGCCCTGGCCGCGCTGCTGCCGCTGATGCTCGGTTTCACCGTCTGCTTCCTGGTCGCCCAGATCTGGCGACTGGTGAGCTGAGGAGGACACCATGACCGCTGCCGACGCGCGAGAACCGCTGACCCGCTCGATCGAAGACTATCTCAAGGCGATCTACAGCCTGTCCTCGGCCGACGCCTCGGTGGGCACCAACGACCTGGCGTCTCATCTCAACCTGACCCCGGCCTCCGTCAGTGGCATGATCAAACGGCTGTCGGGGCAGGGGCTGGTAGAACATCTGCCCTACCGCGGTGCCAGGCTGACTGACGAGGGCCGCCTGCTGGCGTTACGCATGCTGCGCAGGCATCGACTCATCGAGGCCTATCTCGTGGCGTTTCTCGGCTACACCTGGGACACGGTGCACGAGGAGGCCGAGCGGCTCGAGCACGCCGTCAGCGACGAGCTGGTCGAGCGGATGGCGCATGCCCTCGGCAATCCGCGGGTCGATCCCCACGGCGACCCGATTCCCGACGCCGATGGCACCATCGCCGACTTCATCCATGTGCCCCTGGTCGACATCGAACCTGGCGAAACAGTCACGATCGCGCGAGTCGACAGCCGGGATGAGGGTCGTCTTCGTTTTCTGGCAGTCGAGGGCCTGGTGCCAGGTACGGAGCTGACGGTAGTCGACTGCTATCCCTACGGCGGGCCGGTGGCCGTACGAATCGGTACGGATGAGCGGATGGTCGGGCGGGAGCTGGCTGGGATGATCCTCTGTACCCGGGACGTCGAGGGTGAGGGTCGTGTCCGGTAGCCGATTGTTTTCCGGGCTGCTGTTTGCCGCGTCGCTGGGCGTCGGTGTGCTGGCCGCGCAGGAAGAGGGTGGAATGCCTCCCTCGATCGGCGCCGAGGGCTACGGCTGGCAGCTGACGACCACGGCCGGAACCGTCGTCAGCCTCGAGGCGTGGCGCGGTCGCGTCGTGGTTCTCAACCTCTGGGCTACCTGGTGCCGGCCGTGTGTCACCGAGCTGCCGTCGCTCATGGCGCTGCGAGACTCGCTTGCCGAGACCGACGTTGTCTTTGCCGCAGTGTCGGCGGAGGCTCCGGCAACCGTCCAGCGGTTTGTGCGGGCACAACGAATCGACCTGCCGATCTACCTGGAACGAAGTCGAATGCCGGAGTCGCTCAGTGTGCTGGCGCTGCCCACCACGCTGGTGATCGATCGTGAGGGACGCATCGTGCTTCACCGCCGCGGTGCCGCAGAATGGAACAAGCCGTCGGTGGTGCAGTTCGTCCGGGAGATTGCCCGGCGGGGCTCGTGAGGAGGATGCGGTGAAGGGCGTGTGGTGGAGTGCATTGCTGTGGGCGGGCTTGGCGCTTGGATCTCTCGAGGCGCAGTCGATCGTGGCTGGCGTGGTCCGGTCGAAAGGGCTCCCAGTCGAAGGCGCAGGTGTGTCGATCGGTACGACCCGGGTCGTGACCGACGCAACGGGGCGATTTCGCCTGACCGTACTCGTGTCGGGTCCGGTGTCGCTGCGGGTTGCCGCGATCGGCTACAAGTCGACGGTTCGGTCCCTCACGATCGGCACCGCGACCGACGCCCTGGTGATCGAGCTCGAGGAGAACGCCCGTGAGCTCGACCCCGTGGTGGTCACCGGCACGCGACGCGAAACGCGGCTCTCGGAGTCTCCTGTCAAGGTCGAGGTCGTCTCGGCCCGATTTCTCGAGCGAAACCTGACCAACAATCTGATGGAGTCGCTGCAGACGCTGACCGGCATTTCCCAGCAGATCGACTGCGGCGTCTGCTACACCAACAGCATCCGCATCAACGGGATGGAAGGGCCGTACACGGCGGTACTGATCGACGGTGCGCCGATCATGAGCTCCCTCGCAACGGTCTACGGTCTCAACGGCATTCACCCGGCCCTGGTCGAACAGGTCGAGATCATTCGCGGTCCGGCCTCGACCCTGTACGGCAGCGAGGCCATGGGTGGCGTCATCAACGTGATTACCAAGGACCCGCGCTTTGCGCCCCGGTCGAGCCTGACGCTCAGTGCCAGCACGGATCGCGAACTCAGCACCGACTTTGCGGTGTCATCCCACCGCGGTGAGGTGCGCACCTTGCTGAGCGGAAGCGTAGCGCACAACCGGTACCGCTTCGATCGGAATGCCGACGGGTTTACCGATATTCCGGTGATGAGCCGTATTGCGCTCTTCAACAAGTGGTCGTTCGGCCCCGCCAGCTACCGCAAGGCCGATCTGGCGGCCAAGCTGTACTTCGAGGATCGCTTCGGCGGGCAGCTCGACTGGGCCCGGCGCGACCGCGGGGGCAGCCGGATCTACGGTGAACAGGTCGATACCAGGCGAGTAGAACTGATTGGTGCGGTGCATCCTGCCTTGCTGGGCCAGGGTCTGCGCTTCGACTGGTCCGGAAGCTGGCACGACCAGGACAGCTACTACGGCACGATGCCGTATCGTGCCTCGCAACTCACCGGGTTCGGGCAGCTGCAGTACGCCCGGGCCGTCGGTGAGCAGGCAAACCTGGTTGCCGGCGCAGGGGTGCGCTACCTCCGCTACGACGACGAGACCCCTGCGACTTTGGAGGCGGATGTCCGGGTCGTGCCCGGCGTCTTTGCTCAGCTCGAGCAGCCCCTTGGAAACGTGACCCTCCTGGGTGGTCTCCGGGTGGATCGGCATGGTGCGCATGGCCTGATACTGTCGCCTCGCGCCAGCGCCAAGCTGGACCTTGGTGACGCATCGGCCCTTCGCCTCAACCTGGCCACCGGGTTTCGGGTCGTCAACCTCTTTACCGAAGATCACGCGGCGCTGACGGGCGCGCGCACGGTCGTCATTGCGGAGCAGCTCGATCCGGAGCGGAGTGCGACCGGAACCCTCAGCGCCACCCACACCGCGGCGGTGGGGGACTATGCGGTCACCCTCGACTTAGATGCGTTCTACACCAGGTTCAGCAATCGGATTCTGCCGGACTACGACAGCGATCCGGACCTGATTCTGTACCGCAACCTTCGCGGACACGCGGTCACCCGCGGCATCTCCGCGACCGTCACCTTCGCTCCCGGCGAGGTTTTTCCCCTTTCGTTCAAACTCGGCGGGACTGCGATGGACGCCTTCGAGGAGAACGAGCGGGTCCGCAGCGACCTCGTCTTTGCCCCATCGTTCAAGGGCGAGGCAACCGTTTCCGGTGAGATCGCACCGATCAGGCTCACGCTCGACTGGACTGCCCGGCTGGTGGGGCCGATGGCGTTACCGTCCTTTCCTGATCGCCCCGACCGGTCGCCCTGGTACTCGGAGCACAACGTTCAGCTGACCCGGGCGGTCGGGCTCAACTCGTTCCTGCTGTTCGGAATTCGCAATCTGCTTGGCTATCGGCAGCCCAGTCCGCTGGTACGGCCAGACGACCCGTTCGGCCCGGATTTCGATACCAGCTACGTCTATGGCCCGATTCAGGGCCGCCGCGCCTGGATGGCCGTTCAGTGGAACGTGCCTCGGTGACGTCAGGATTCGCTGCTGAAGAACTGCTGCAGTACGGACCAGGCGGGGTCTAGCGGTCCGAAGGGCGGGGAGTCCAACTCGCAACCCGAGCCATCACGATCTGGCGCTCCATCGGACTCATGCTGAGCCAGCGCCGGACTTCATCGAGCGACCGGCCACAACCGTCGCAATGATTGTCGCGGCCCAGAACGCAGATCTGACGGCAGGGAGACGGAATCACTCCCTTACTCCGGTACGGCCGTGGTACGGAAGTCGGCAAAGACGAAACCGTCTCGTTCGACGATCTCGCCCGGTATCAGCGGTACCGGACTCGCAAACATTGGCCCGTCGGAAACGACGGTGTGAAACTCGCCGTTCTCTCCGCACGGGTCCACCTCGGGCGGCAGCGCATCCAGGAAGGAGCGATCGATAGCCCAGCCGGCAAACCGGCTCGGCACCTTCGCAGGGTCGAGGGACACCACATTGGCAACGACACCCGCCCGGATCATGTTGCGCATCAGCAGATCGGTGCGCATGCCCCAGAGGGGAAAGAGGGGCTCCAGCCCGTGGGGCGCCAACAGGCGCTCGCGGTAGATGCGTACGTCTGCCAGGAACAGGTCGCCGAACGCAACGGCCGAAATGTCCTCGCGCTCCTTGAGACGGGCCAGGGCCGCCCCCATCGCAAACTCGTACAGGTCATTGGAGCACGGCCAGGGAAGCTCGACCTCGAGGAGGGGCAGGTCGACCCGGGCCGCCTGCTGCCGCAGCACGCTGCGACGTACCCCATGGATGGCCACCCGGTCGAAATCCCGGGTGACCGTCGTAATCAGCATCGACACGTCGTGGCCCTGCTGCCTCAGCAGATGCAGGGCCCACGCCGCGTCCTTTCCACTGCTCCACGACAGCGCAATGCTCATCGGCTCCGATCGAGGGAGATGCCGATAGTGGCCCGCCTCCCCAATGTCGGATAACCAAACGCTTCCTCGTACCGCTTGTCAAACAGGTTCTCGACCCGGCCCCGGACCGCGATTCCGGAGGTTGCCCGCCACTCCGCATAGACGCGGCCGTTCAGATAGTTCCCCGGATCCACCCGCACCGAGGGAAACGTGCTGAAGTCGGTGTCCTCACGGTCGAGCGCGCCGGACGCTCCCGCTCCGACCGTCAGCGCGCCAGGCGACCACGCCAGATCGAAGCCGATCGCATGCTTCGGTCGCCGGATCAGTCGCTTCTCAGCCTCGGCCACGCCTTCCGACATGTTTTCGGCCGTGAGCATGGTGTAGCTCGCCCGGACATCGATCGGGCCGACCGTCGCGCGCCCGCCGAACTCGAGGCCCGAGGTCTCTGCCTGATTCAGGTTGATCAGGCGGCCCACCCAGTCGGGCGGCCCGCCGGATTCGTAGGCCAGCAGGTCGGTCAGCTCGTTGCTGAAGTAGGTCAGACTCACCATGGCCCGCCCGGCCGCCAGGAACTGGTCGACTCCGACATCGAAGCCCTTCGACTTCTCGGGTCGGAGATCCGGATTGGCGCGGTAGAACGCCCCGCCGAAACGCGCCACCAGCTGGGGAGGCAGGAAGCCGGTGCCGTAGGTCGCGCGCAGCTTGGTCTGTGCCGCCGGAATGTACAGCCCCGCTGCGATCCGTCCGGTGGTCCGCGCCCCGAACGTGGTATAGTCGTCGTGCCGCAAGCCGCCAGAGAGGGTCAGGTTGCCTGTCGGGGTAACCAGTACCTCGGCGTAGCCGGCCCGCTGCTCTTCGTCGAGCTGGTTGCCGCCGTCCGTGACATCCGTCCACTCGGCCACCGCGCCGGCAATCAACGCCAGCTCGGGCACCAAGGAAAAACGGTGCTGCCAATCTGCAGTCCACCGATCGACCTTGAGATTCGAGACCGATTCGGGGCCACCGTTGAACTGGCTTCGGTTCCGGATGAAGTAGCCCTGGCCGCCCAGCGTCAATCGGGTCGACCAGACCGAGCCGGAGCGCCCGTCGACGAAGAAGGTGCCCAGGGTGTGATCGAAATCTGCATAACCGACCGGGGTTGTGTTGCTGGTCCGCAGGTCGCCGGGGCCGGTATAGGACTGCTGCAAGCCACGCAGCGACCCGCCCACCGTCAGCGCGGGCGAGGCGTAGTATTCGACCCGGATATGCTCGGTGCGCTGATCATACTGGTTGAATGGCCGCTGATTGTCGGTTTCGGTCGCGGTAATCGAACCGGTGATGCCTAGCTTCTCGGTGCGCACAGAGCCGTATGCCCGTCCACGGAACGTGCTGAACGCACCCGCCTCGGCTTCGAGTCCGAGCCGGCTGGCCTGGACCGGAACCCGCCCGCCAACGGCAATCACGCCGCCCATGGCGCCCCCGCCGAAGGAGGTGCTCTGCGGGCCGCGTGCCACCTCGAGACGATCGCCGAGCGAAAACTCGAAACCGCCCAGGAAGGACGACGGATCGGCGTTGGCGTCGTTGACCCGGATCCCGTCGATCAGCAGCAGGGTCTGATTGGAGTTGACCCCCCGCATGAACGAGGCGGTCGTTCCGCCAAGGCCGCCCGTGCCGACGAGCCCGGCAGCCGGAATCAGCCTGAGGGCATCGCTCAGGCGGCGCACCTGACGACGCTCGAGCTCATCGGCATCGAGCACATCGGCGGCCGATGCCCTGACCCGCGCCGAGGTGGCCTCTCGGCTCACCTGAACCACGATCTCATCGAGACGGACGGAGTCGCGCGCTTGTTGCGCATGGAGAGTGGCCGGCGCTACCAGCGCCAGCAGGATGGAACCAGCGAAAAGCCTCGACATGAGGAACGTTCCTGCACGGAAGTTCCACACGACAAGCGCCACCGGCGACGGTGACTCTGGCAGGGCTGGGAGGCTACGGCTGGCGAAACCCCGGCACGCCCCGCTCCCTCCCCCGAGGGAATCGTGCGGGCGAGACGAGGGCCGGTCTCCTGACTCGAGGATCCGGTACGAGCCTTCCCACGGACTCCAGCGTCCGCAGTGGCGTGATTCGTATCGGAACAGACTCCTCTTACAGTGGCGGGGCCGCGCCGGCTTTGCACCGGACTTCCGGGAGGCCCTGTCTCCTGATCTGTTCGGTCTCCAAGGTGTGGAAACCTGGCACAACGCTAAGGGATCGCTCCCCTTCCGGCAAGCAGGGCGGCACCGCAGCCCAAGCAATCCCCCGGGCCGATTAGCTTCCGGCCCATGCTGTCACTGGCTCTCGCGCTGCTCGTGGTCGTCGCCGATTCGATGCCGACGCTTCCTGGCGTTGCCGTCGAGCGTCGTCTGGCCGAACGCTTTGCGCTCTCGGTCGGCGACACCGTTGCCCTGACAGCCGAGCCGGGTGCGCCGGTTCGGCGGTTCGTGGTGGCCGCCGTCTACCAGCCGCGGCCAGATCCTGCTACGGCACTCCGCGGCGAATACAACGTCCGCTTTCACCTGCCCGACCTGGCGGATCTGCTCGGCCACCCGGATCGGATCGACCGGATGGGCGTCGCCGCAGTGCCGGGCATTGCGCCCGACAGTGTGGCTGCCCGGCTCAACCAGCGGGCCTTCGGATACCGGGCCTATGCCTCCGAGGCCATCGCGGCCGAGTCATCGAGAACCTTTGCGGTCGTGAGCCGATTCCATCGTGCCATTGGCGTCATTGCCATCGTGGCGAGCGCGGTCTTCTTGCTGTGCATCATGCTGCTCAAGGTCGAAGAACGGAGGCTCGATGCTGCCGTGATGCGCTTGATCGGCATCAGTCGCGCCACGGTCATCCGCGCCTTCGTGCTCGAGGCCATGCTCGTTTCCGCGGTAGGGTCGCTGCTCGGGGTGGGTCTTGCCGCGCTGGCGGGCCTGCTGACGAACCTGGGTTATCAGCGTCGCTTCGACACCAGCCTCGTGTTCTCCTACCTGACCTTCGACATCATTGCTCTCGGCGTCGGTCTCTCGCTCCTCCTGGGTGTTGGCGCGGGGCAGATCGCGGCGCGTCGGCTGGTGCAGGCCACACCCCTGGCCCTCTGGCGTCGGGCCGCATGACCGGGGCACTCGTCTTCCGCAACTTGGCGCGCCATCCGATTCGAACCGGCCTGGCCGTGCTCGGGATTGCCATTGCGGCCGCGCTGCTCCTGGACATGGTGATGCTGGCGGGTGGCATGGAGCGCTCGTTTACCCGGATGCTCCTCAGCCGAGGCTACCAGATCAGACTGTCGCCGCAAGGTACGCTTCCCTTCGATTCCGAGGCCGTCATTCCGGGGGCAACCCCTCTCGTCGTCAGCTTGCGGGCGGACCCTGATATCGAATCCGTCGGGCCGGTTGTCGCCGCGGCCGTGCATGTCGGAGTCGAAGGGTCGACCCTGAGCGTGGTGGCGTACGGCATCGATCCGGAGGGCCAGGGCCTTTACGAGTTGGAACGCGGCGCGGATCTGGCCCCGGGCGACACCACCGGGCTCTTGATCAGCGAACCTGCTGCTCGAGCCGCAGGCTGGGCCATCGGTGATACGGTGACCGTCTTCGGTCAGCTCGACCCGCAGTCGGCCGAGCCAGGCACCCAGCGGCAGCTGACGGTGCGTGGTGTCGTGCGATTTCTCTACGATGCGCGCGACCAGCGCTCGGTTGGGGCCGCATTCCGCGTCGTGCAGGGGCTGGGCACCCTGGCCGAGCGAGACCCGGCCTCGGTCGTGATGGTCAAAGTTCGGGACGATGCGCTGGTCGAGGCGGTCGCCGCCCGGATCGCGACATCTCATCCGAACGTCGAAGTCAACAGCATTGCCATGCTGGTGTCCCAGTTCCGCGGCCGACTGGCCTACTTCCAGCAGCTGTCGCTGATCCTGGCCACGATCAGCCTCGTCGTCGCCGTGCTGCTGGTCGGAACCATCCTGTCGATCACGGTTGGTGAGCGCATGGGTGAGTTTGCGGTCCTTCGCGGTATCGGGGTTCGCCAGAGCCGGATCGTTCGCATGGTGATCGTCGAGGGCGCCGCGCTGACCGGGATCGGGGTGGCCTTCGGGCTGGCACTCGGACTCGTAACGGCTCGTCATCTCGATAGCATCCTGACCTCGTTTCCCGGCCTCCCGGCCGCGATTTCGTTCTTCGTGGCCGATCGAGCCAGCCTGATTCGCGCGGGAGCAACGGTTCTCGCGGCAGGTACGCTTGCCGCAGCGTACCCGGCCTGGCTCGCGGCCCGAGCGCCGATTGCCCTGACGCTTCGCTCGGAGGCGGAATGACCGCTGTTCCCGTAGTCGTAGGTCGCGACCTGACGCGCACCTTCATGGTCAACCAGCAGTCGGTGGCTGCGCTCAGGGGCGTCTCGATCCAAGTCGACCAGGGCGAGTACCTGGCGTTTACCGGACCATCAGGCAGCGGCAAGTCGACCCTGTTGCAGCTGCTCGGGGGGCTCGACACGCCGACGTCTGGCACGCTCGAGCTGCTGGGCCGGTCGCTCGACGGGATGTCCGATGCGGCGCTCACCGATCTTCGGCTCCACCGGATCGGCTTTGTCTTTCAGCGGTTTCACCTGCTGCCGGTGCTGACTGCGCAGGAAAATGTCGAGTTGCCGATGGCCGAAGCCGGGCTCGGGCGGGCCCAGCGCGCCGCCAAAGCAAGGGATCTGCTCGAGTACGTCGGTCTGGGAGCCAGGGCCGGCCACCGCGCTACGCAACTGTCAGGTGGCGAGATGCAGCGAGTTGCCGTGGCGCGCGCGCTCGCGAATGATCCGGCGCTTCTGCTTGCCGACGAGCCGACAGGCGAACTGGACGTCGAAACCGGCAACCAGGTGCTCGATCTGTTCGATCGGCTCCATGCCGACGGAAGGACCCTGATCGTCGTGACGCATGACGAACGCCTCGCCAGCCGCGCTCGGCGTCGGGTTCGACTTCGCGATGGACGCGTGGTTGCCGATGAATCGATGGACCAGAGCTGATTTTCGCACCGTTCTGGTGCTTGCCTTCCGCCACCTCGTGGTCAAGCGGGGTCGGGCGGCGTTGCTGCTGTTCGGCTACGCCGTCGGCGCGGCGGTCATGATGGTGCTCTTGTCGGTCGGCGAGGCGATGCTGATTCAATCCCGCGACGTTCGACTGGTCGGGGGCGGCGAGGTCACCCTGCTGCCCGAAGGGATCGACCTGGAAGGGCTGCGCACCGGCTCGATGGGCGGCATGTTCTTCGGAATCGATCGGGCCCGTTTTCTCGATCGCCAGCTCGCCGGCGGACCACGACTCGACGACGTGGTGGCGGCCACCTCGCCGCTGATCGAACAGAAGCTGGTCTATCTCGTGACAGACGGGGCGTTGCACCCGCTCCGCGCAGGCGGCGAGATCCCGAGCGCTGCCGCCGCAGTCGGGTCGGCGCTCAACCTGCTCGCCGGCCGCTGGGAGGATTCGGACGCGGACCGCCGTTTCAAAGCGCCAACGCCGTCGCAGCTCCTCGATGAGATCGACCACTTTCACACCCCGATGGCCGACTCGACTTGGGCCGAGTGGCACTACTTCAATGTGGCGCCCAGCCCCGATGAGTGGTGGTACATCACCTTCCTGATCGGCGGACCGCTCTACCAGGGCAAGGGCGGGGGACAGTTGCTGGTCACTCGGCACCGCGAAGGAAGGCCGCCGGCGCGCTACGAGAGCTACGCCGGGCAGGATGCGATTCGATACGACACCAGCCGGGCCGATCTCGCGATCGGACCGCATACCGTCACTCAGCGTGACGGAGCCTATCGGATCCAGGGCGCGGCTGGGGGCGTGCGGTTCGATCTCGAAATCGTACCCGAGCGGCATGCCTACTTTCCGCCCCTCGAGCTGCGTGGCGACCGGTTCCGGTCCGGCTACGTGGTGCCCGTCCTTCGCGGTCTGGCATCCGGCACCATCTGCGAAGGAGGCGTCTGTCGCGCGATCGAGCGCGCTGCGGCCTACCACGATCACAACTGGGGCGTCTGGCGCGAAACGACTTGGAACTGGGGCCAGGCGCGCGGTCGGGACCTGACCTTCGTCTACGGCGGAGTCCTGACCGGCGACTCGCTCGCCGCGCCCTCCTCGTCACCCTACTTCATGGCCGTGGTCGATTCACTCGGCGTTCGCCAGGTACTCCGCTTTGCCGCGATCGATTATCACGGGGCGCGAACCATCATCGGAGCTCGAGGGAGCACGGCCCCCGAGCGATTCAACTTCCGGGCCGCTCGCCTCACGGATACGGTCGATGTCGCGGTTACCGTCCGCCATGCGCAGGCCACACCGGCGGCGCAAGCGGGTGGGCGCATCTTTCTCCAGATGCGCGGCGAGTTCACCCTGCGCGGCACCCTGCTGGGCCGGCCAGTGGCCGACTCCGGGCTTGGATTCTTCGAGACCTTCGTGGCCCCGAACGCCGACCGCCGTTAGGCAGGGTAGGTCGGGCTCTGCTTGATGCGCTCGATCTGCAGCACGTGCCGCTCACTGTGCAGCGCCAGGAAGTAGGCCCAGTCGAGGCCGTGAATCGGGCCGAAACGCGGGTGCGGGGCAACATACCGGGTCAGGTCAAGCGAAGTACCCTCGATGAAATCGATCGTTGCCGCTCGATTCTCTTCGAAGACCGCGAGCATCTCCTCCGCCGACTGCCAGCGCCCCTTCGGGAGAACTCGCTCTGGCGCCTGAAACGGCCCGCCCTCAGGGCCCAGCCGTGCCTCGATCCGCGCCGTCCCATCCTCGGCCTGTGCCAGCAATGCGGCATCCGCCTCGCTTTCGGTGAGCTTGGTACGGATCAGCTTGCCGGAGCCGAGTTCGACGATGGTGACGTGCTCGACGGTTTCCGCGATCGACCACTGGTTCGGCCCGGGCTTGGCAAAGAACTGCTTTGGCGCGAGTGCGCGAAACGCGTTGGTAAACACCGCACCGGAACGCGCAAGGTGGTCGAGGATTGCTGCCTTGTCCGGCATGAATGGCTCGGCGTGGGGCGCCCCAAGGGCGCGACGAGGGGTAAAGACGCTATTTTCCCGGCATGACTTCGCCATCTGAAAGTACTACGGATACCCGTCAGTTGGGCCGGCAGCTGATCGACACCTTCATCAAGGGGTGGTCCAAGGCCGACGTCAATCTGATCATGTCGGTCTTCTCTGAGGCCGCCGTGTTCCTCGAGACACCTTTCTCCGAGCCCCTCTCCACGCCGGAAGGGATCCGGCGCTATTGGGCCGACGTACCATATAATCAGTCCGAGATAACCGCGACCTCCGGCGAGGTCTATGTGGCGGGTCCCTGGTTTTCGACCGAGTTCAAGGTGGTGTTCCGGCGCCGGCGGACCGGGGAGTGGATCGAGGCTCGCGGTGCCGTTTTCTGTGAAACGACCGGAGACAAGATCTCCGAAATGCGGATGTACTGGCAGCGCAACGTCTGACCCCGGAGTGTCCCCGATTGTGTCGCCCGTTGAGAGCAGGTGTCACCCGGGGAGGACACAGGGCGGTTCCTTTTGGATGTCGGTAAGTCTTTTGTCGTGAACGACTTGCGTTGATGGTCGACGTGGCACGAAACTGGAGGTCCAGAGACCTGTCTCCGGGAGGGTCCCATGATCTCATTGACGTTGTTGGCGCTTGCCTTAAACCCGACAGCCGGTCCTCGGCTCGAACTCGTTCAGATCGAACGGACCGCCGACCTCGCAGCGAGCGACGGACCGATCCGTCTCTGGCTCGACAACGGTCGCCAGTACCGCGAAGGAGATCGGGCCCGAGCACAGGTCGAATCCCGGGACGACGGGTATCTGATCGTTTTCAATTACGACACAGAAGGTCGCCTGCGGGTCCTGTTTCCGGTCGATCCGGGCGACGACAACTTTGTCCGGGGCGGCCGGCGCTACGAGATCCGCGGGCGCGGCGACCGTGAGTCATTCCTGGTTGGTCGGGACGGCGTCGGTCTGGTCTACGCAGCCGTGTCGGCTGATCCATTCCGTTTTGGCGGATTGGAGCAGGCCGGCAACTGGGACTATGCCCGCGTCAGCATCCCCGAGCGCTCCAGCGACCCGGAAGCCGACATCACCGACCTGCTCGAGTCAATGGCGAGCAATCGCGGCTTCGATTACGACGTGGTGCAATATCAGGTCTACGGTGTGACCCGCCGGTACATCGTGGCCAATATGTGGGATCCTTATTGGGACGACTACTATTGCCACCCCTACTATCGGCCCAGCCTGTTCGGCTGCCGCCCCTACGGCGGGTGGTACTTCGGGGTCGGATACTCGCCGTACCGTTACGGTTACTACGGCTATCCCTATCGGTACGGCTACCGGTACCCGGTCTACTACGGCGGCGGGTCGGTGCGGCGCAACTACCCGGTCGTCGTCGGCCGGCCGCGCAGCTACACCATCGTGCGGCAAGGTAACCCGCCTTCCTCGCGGGTGGGCAGCCGCCCGGGCAGCTCGGTCGGCAATCCGCGGCCAATGCCGTCTCGCCCCCGCGATGCGTCGCGTCCGCGGCCCCAGGCTCGTCCTTCGAACGATCGTCCCGCAGCGAGCCCGTCCACCGGCGAGCGTCCGCGGCAGCCCGATGCGGCGCGTCCGCGGGGTCGGCGTTCGACTGCACCTGCGGCGATTCCGACTATCGAGCGTGAACGGGCCGGCGGTCGGCCGTCAGTCGACCTGACTGACCGCAGGGAAACCGGCCGACCCTCAGAATCGGAAGGTCGGGCCCGGCGCGCCGCCCCGCGCGACGATTCTCCGCGGGTCGAGCGGTCGGAACCCCGCAGTGAGACGCCACGCCGCGTCGATCCGTCTGAGCCGCGGGCCGACGGTCCCCGCCGAGTCGAGCGGTCGGAGCCCCGGACCGAGAGCCCGCGGGTCGAGCGCGCGCCCGATCGGCCACGCGGGGAGGGTCGCCCGAGCTCGTCGGCCCAGGACGCGCCGAGACGCGAAGCGCCGCGGGCGGAGGCACCGCGTCGTCAAGAAGCGCCTCGAGCGCAGTCGGCGCCACAGCGCTCGAGTCCGCCGCCCAGTGCAGCCCCGGCTCGGAGCGGAGGTAACGATCGCGGCTCGAGCAGTTCCTCGCCGCGGCGGCCGCGCGGCGGCTGAGCACACCGCAAGACGGAAACAACAACCGCCGGAGACCTCTCAGTCACCGGCGGTTTTCCGTTCTCCCAGCCCTCAGCTCAAACGGGGTGTGGCGTATCCAAGGCCCCACTCCAGCACCTCGCGACTCCGGAGGCCGAGCTGAATGGCACGCTCGGTTGCCTCATCCGCAGACAACCCGTGGTCGAGCATCAGGTAGGCAACCATTGGTCCGCCGACGCGATTGGCGCTGGCGCAGTGCAGCAGCACTTCCCGATCGGGGTTGGCTCGCAGCAGGTCGAGGATCCCGTCCATGGTGCTGTCGGTCATCGTCTCCGGAGTCACCGGCACATTGTGGTACGCCATTCCGAGCCCGGTCACCAGCTTTGCCTCGTCGAACGGGCGAGGCTCGGATCGGTCGCGCAGGTCGAGCACCACGGCGCCACCGGCAGAGCGGAGCGCCTCGAAGTGTGCCGGACTCGGCTGACCGGCGGTGGTCAGTCTCGGAAGCGCCTGCGCGGCATTGGGAACGCCGGCCAGCGCGTCAAGTGGAGTTGGCATGCCTGAAAGGTACCTCGATCGCGGCTCCCAGCTACCTTTCAGCATGCTTCGGCTTGCCATCGCACAGTTTCGCCCCCGCAAAGCAGCCTACCGCGCCAACCTCGAGCAGGTCGGGCAGCTCTTTCGCGACCTCGCTCGGAGTCCTGAGCCGGTTGACGTTCTGGTTCTACCCGAAACCGCGCTGACGGGGTATTTCGTCGAAGGCGGCGTTCGCGAGCTCGCCGTGTCGGCGGAGCAGCTTTATGCCGATCTGTCCGAGGTGCACGCCGCAAGCGGCGCGGCACCGGTCGACGTCATCGTCGGGTTCTACGAACTCTGGAATACCCGACTGTACAATTCAGGCCTCGCTGCGCGGCTGGGCGGCAGCGAGGCCGGGATCTGCCACGTACACCGCAAAGTCTTTCTCCCGACCTACGGCGTGTTCGATGAGGAGCGCTTCGTCGAGCCGGGGCGTTCGGTGCAGGCCTTCGACCTTGCCTGGGGGCGGGCGGCAATCGTCGTGTGTGAGGACGCCTGGCATTCGATCGTTCCGACCATGGCCGCGCTCGACGGTGCCCAGGTTGTCGTGGTGCTGTCTGCCAGCCCCGCCCGCGGCGTTCAGCCGGGCGAGAACGGAGACGGGCGGCCCGCCAGCACGGTTCGATGGGAGCGGGTGGCCCAGGCGATTGCTGCGGAGCATGGGCTGTTTGTCGTGGTGGCCCACCTGGTTGGCTTCGAGGGCGGCAAGGCATTTCCCGGAGGCTCGCTGGTGGTCGATCCGCGGGGCGGGGTCGTGGCCCGCGCCCCGATTTTCGAGGATGGCCTGACAGTCGTGACCGTGGATCTCGATGAGGTGCCCCGGACCCGTGCCGAGGAACCGATGCTGTCGGACCTCGAGACCCATCTCCCGCATCTGCTCGATGCGCTGACCGCGCGCCGTCAGGCCATCGCTGCGGGCGATCCGTCCACCGGCGACCGGGCCGCCAGCACGGTCGTCAAGCGCGCGGGCGCCGTCCCGCCGCCAGCCGGGCAGAAGCCGCTCGAGATCGATCCCGAGCTGACCGAACGCTGGCTGGTCGAGTTCCTCAAGGATGAAGTGAACCGGCGGCGCGGATTCGAACGGGTGGTACTTGGCCTGTCCGGCGGCGTCGACAGCGCCGTCGTGGCGTACCTGGCGGCTCGCGCCTTTGGGCCGACCAACGTCACCGCCGTTCGAATGCCCTACCGAACCTCGAGTCCCGCCAGTCTGAACGATGCGCAGCTGGTTATCGACGCCCTGGGCCTGGCTGCACGCACCGTGGATATCAGCGCCGGGGTTGACGGCCTGGTGGGCGAACTCGATCCGCCGACCCCGGGCCGGCTGGGCAACGTGATGGCACGGATGCGGATGATCACGCTGTTCGATCTTGCCGCGTCGCTCAACGGGATTCCGCTCGGCACCGGCAACAAGACCGAGCGTCTGTTCGGCTACTTTACCTGGCACGCCGACGACTCGCCACCGGTCAACCCGATCGGCGATCTCTTCAAGACACAGGTCTGGGCCCTGGCCCGGCACTTGGGCGTTCCACTCGAAATCGTCGACAAGCCGCCGACGGCCGATCTGGTTGCAGGCCAGACCGACGAAGGCGACTTCGGCATCAGCTACGCCAAGGCCGACCAGATTCTTCACTGGACCCTCTCCGGCTATCCCGCCGAGGCAATCGAGTCGCTCGGATTCTCGGCCGCCGAGATTGCGCTGGTTCGCCGGCGTTTGGACTCGACCCACTGGAAACGCAAGCTGCCCACGGTCGCGATGCTGAGCCCGACCGCCATCGGCGAGTTTTACTTGAGGCCAGTCGACTACTGACGACGGGTCCCTCAGGGTCCTCCTGCCTTATCTTGAGCTTATGACACCCGATTCCCGTCCGATGTCGTTCTCCCGCGGTGAGATCACCACCTTCGTGATGCCGCACATGCAGAACGTCCTCGGCGACCTCTTTGGCGGCGACCTGATGGCGCTGGTCGACCAGGCGGCCGCCGTGGCGGCCATGCGACATGCCGGCGGCCCGGCCGTCACCAAGTCGATCGACCGCCTCGACTTTCATCACGCCATCCCGGTTGGTGCGCTGGTAACGTGCACCGCCGAGGTCGATTACGTCGGCCGCAGTTCGATGTACATCACGGTCGAGGTGATCTCAGAGCACATCGCGACCGGAGCGCGCCAGCGGACCCATACCGCCCATCTCGTGTTCGTCGCGATCGACCTCGACCGGAAGCCGCGTCGAGTGCCCCGTCTGGTGCCCGGCTCCGACGTGGAGCGCGAGCGGTATGACGCGGCTGAGGCCCGCTACCTGGCTCGGAAAGGCTGATGGCTCCTCGGATTACCCTGGTGCTGTCCGGCGGGGGCGCCAAGACCGCGGCCCAGCTTGGTGCGCTCGAGGTACTGGGTCAGGCCGGCCTCGTGCCGACTCGGATCATCGGCACCTCGATGGGTGCGGTCATCGGTGCCGGGCTGGCGGCGGGTGTGCCGCTGGCAGAGGTCACGGCGCAGTTGCGCACCGTCGATCGAGCCGCCGTGGCCGCGCTCGATCGGACCGCGTTCATTCGGGGTCTCTTTGCGCCATCGCTGTTCAAGGGGCAGCGCCTCCGCGACACCCTGGGCTCCTTGTTGCCCGTCGACCGCTTCGACCAGCTGCGCACGCCCCTGTCCGTGACGGCCGCCGATCTCGACACCGGCGAGCTCGTCGTTTTCGGGGACGGCGGGGTCGATGCTCCACTGGCCGACGCGCTTTTTGCTTCGTGCGCACTGCCCGTGTTCTACCCCCCCGTGCAACTGCTCGGCCGGCGCCTGGCTGATGGCGGACTTCGCGCGGTGGTGCCGCTCGACGTGGCGGCACGGTTCCCGGCCGATCGGGTCGTGGCAATCGACGTTGGGCCGGGGTTCGACTCGGAACCCTCGCGTGAGCGGCCCCCCCCAGCCTTGATTCGGGCCCACAGCGACACCCAGTTCGTCCTGATGGCGAGCAACACGGCCCTGCAGGTCGCACTCTGGCGGGCGACCCCCGGTCGGGTGCCGCTCACCTACATCCGGCCTCGCGTCAACCGCGGGGAGACATTTGCGGTCGATCAGCTCGATGCGTATCTGGAAGCCGGGCGGACAGCCGCTCGAGCGGCACTCGAATCCGGTGCTTGACCGGACCCCGGTCTCGGGCCGATGTTCTCCGAGCGCGGGTCGCCCGAAACGGGCCTCATTGTCCGGCAGGGGGTGCCATGGCCGAGGTGCGGATCTTCAGTCTGGAAGAAGCGGAGAGGACACTTCCGCTGGTGCGGCGGATTCTCAGCGACCTCCAGGGGGAGTACGATGTCTGGCGCCATGCCATGGCGGACTACGAGCTGCTGGCCGCCGGGGCTCGGGCCGATACCGGGGAGACACCGGAGCTGGTGTCGGCGCGGAACGTCGTGACCGTTGCGGCCGACCGCGTCAACGAGCTGCTCCTGGAACTCGAGGGGATCGGCTGTGTCTTCAAAGGCATCGATGAAGGGCTGGTTGACTTCTACGCCCTGCGCGACGACCGACTCGTGTTCCTCTGCTGGCGGCTCGGTGAGGAACGGATATCCCACTGGCATGAGGTCGATTCCGGATTTGCCGGCCGGCAAGAGATCGACCCGTCCCTCTTCAGTGAAATTGTCCCATGATTCGATTCTGGGTTTTCGTTCATCTCCTGGGCATGGTCCTCTGGCTGGGTGGCGCCGCGGGGGCCATGGCGGTCAGTATTGCCGGCCGCCGAGAAGCCCGCGAGCAGCTCGCGACCGTGGCGCGCCTGCTGCGGACGATCTACAACTCGGCCGTCTTTCCCGGCAGCCTCGCAGTGGTGGTCTCCGGCCTGGTGCTGACGCTCACGATGTACGGCAGTCCGGGCGCCATGGCGGCCATCACACACCAGTTGATGACGATGCAGGTGGCGGGGTTGGCTGCTGCGCTGATCACCCTGATCGTGCTGGTGCCGAATTCCAGCCGGCTGGCCCGGCTCGATCCGGTTTCCCATGCCGCGCAGTTCGACCACCTGCGTAAGAAGCAGGCGCGCCTCGGCATGATCTCAGGCCTGCTTGGTCTGCTTGCCCTTATTTCGGCGGTGATGGGCTGGCGTTGAGCGGGTCCGTCGCTTGCCGGTCGAACAGTCGGTTCGAACCGGGCAGGCGGGACAGAGTGCCTTGCGTGCGGTGCAGACCGTGGCACCCAGTTCCATGATGCCCTGATTGAAGGCCCAGGCGGCCGGGCCGGGCGCGGGAACCAGGGCTCGCGCGGTTCGCCAGAGTTTCTCCTGATCCGGAGCCTTCGTGCCGGCCCGAGGGTGGAAAGCCCGCCGAACCACCCGGGCGACGTTGGTGTCGACGCAGGGCTCGGCCGCCTCGAACGCAAAGGTCGCAACGGCGCCCGCCGTGTACCGCCCGACGCCCGGTAGGGCCCGAAGTGCCTCGATGTCCTGCGGAATGGTGCCGTCCAGCTCGCCGACGACAACCTGTGCCAGCCGGTGCAGGTTGTCGGCCCGCCGATAATAACCCAGCCCCTGCCAGCTTTCCCGAACCGTGCCAGGACTGGCCGCCGCAAGCGTCTTCAGGTCGGGGTACTGCTCCAGGAATCGGGCGTAGTAGCCCTCGACCCGGCTGACCTGGGTCTGCTGGAGCATGAATTCCGATACCAGGATCCGATACGGGTCACGGGTCTGCCGCCATGGCAGGTCTCGGCCGTGTTTTCGGAACCATTTGACGATCCGGCGCCTGAAGCTGGTCAGGGTGGACTTCGACGGCATGGGGGGGCAAGATACAGACATGGCCAATGCCGTGCTCGGTTTTCCACGTCTCATCGGTAGGGTAGTTCTCGGGGCCCTGGCCCATTTCGGCCGCTTCAGCCTGATGTGCCTCGAAATCATTCGCGGCTTCCGCGATGTGCGCGGGTGGCTTCCCCGCACGATCTCGGAGGCAGCTACCATTGGTGGTGGCAGCCTTCCCATCGTGGTGGTGATTGCCGCCTTCGCCGGCGCGGTGACGGCTTTTCAGTCGGGGTACCAGTGGCAGACCAGTCTGCCCATCTACGTCCTCGGTACCCTGATCGTCTCGACCGTCGTTCTCGAACTCGGGCCGGTCCTGGTCGGACTCGTGCTGGCCGGCCGGATCGGCGCAAGCTACGCAGCCGAGCTCGGCTCGATGCGGGTGACCGAGCAGATCGATGCGCTCGAGAGTCTGGGCCGGTCGCCCGCTTCGCACCTGATCATTCCGAAGGTGCTGGCCGGCTTCATCATGGTTCCTATCCTCGTTATCGTCGCCGACGTGATAGCGGTGCTGGCCGGCTGGTATGGGGTCAAGCAGGTCCTGCCGATGACCAACGAGGACTTCGCATATGGTGCGCAGTACTACTATCGGGCCTTCGATGGATACTACTCGGTCATCAAAGCCTTCTTCTTCGGCGGCGCGATTGCGCTGATTTCCTGCTACATGGGCTTCAACGCCAAACAGGGGGCGCAGGGCGTCGGCCAGGCAACCACGGCGGCGGTCGTCACCAGTTCCGTGGTGATTCTGCTGCTCAACGTCGTGCTCGCAAAAGTCTTGCTGAACTAGATGATCGAGCTACGCGGCGTCAAGAAGCGCTTCGGCGAGCAGGTGGTGCTTGCCGGTGTTGATTTCACCGTGAATGACGGCGAAACGGTGGCCCTGCTCGGTCCGTCGGGCACCGGCAAAAGCGTGCTGCTCAAGCATATCAACGGCTTGATTCACCCGGACGAGGGCGCCGTGCTCGTCGACGGCAAGAATGTCGGGCTGCTCAAGCGCGAAGAGTTAGCCAAATTGCGCACCACCATCGGCTACGTGTTTCAGAACGGCGCTTTGTTCGACTCGATGAATGTATTCGAGAACATCCGGCTAGGTATCGTCAACCCGGAGCAGTTCCGCGACCTCGAGTACTGCGAGCAGCGGGTGGACGAATGCCTTCGCTTGGTCAATCTGGCGCCTGAGACCCTGCGCAAGTTTCCGGCGCAGCTTTCCGGCGGGATGCGCAAGCGTGTCGGAATCGCACGGGCCATTGCGGGAGCGCCGAAGTACCTGTTGTACGACGAGCCAACCTCCGGACTCGATCCGGTCAACTCCGACGTGATCGACAAGCTGGTCAAGCGGCTCTCGGACGATCTGGGCGTGACCAGTGTGATGGTGACTCACGACGTGCGGGGCGCATTTCGCGTGGCGGACCGGGTCGCCTTGTTGAGTGACGGGCGAATCCTCTTGCAGGGCACCCCCGCCGAGTTTCGGGAGTCCGACAACGAGAAGGTGCGCGCCTTTCTGGAACGGGATTTCGAAACCCAAGACGCTGGGTAGGCGGCTATATGGATCTTCATCGCAAGCAGGAAGTCACGGTCGGCGTACTGGTGCTGGCCGGCATCGGGCTGTTTCTCGCCGGGACCATGTGGCTTCAGGGCAAGAGCTTCGGCCGCGGCCATTCGGCGGTTCAGGTCTCCTTCGCGGATGTCGGAACGCTGAAGCGCGGATCGGCGGTGCGCGTTTCGGGTGTCAATCTGGGGTCGGTGGAAGAGATCGACTTCCGGGGCGTCGGTGACGTCGTCATCACGCTCTCACTCTCGCCGCGAGTAGAGCCGCGTATCGACGCGAGTGCGGAGCTTGCGACAGTCGGGCTGGTGGCCGATGCCGTGATCAACTTCAACCCCGGGCGTGCGGCAGAACCGCTGCCGGCGGGGCAGGTCATCCAGGGCTCGGTTGCGCTGGGTCTGATGGATATGGGGAGTGACCTCGGAGCCTCTGCCAAGGAAGCGCTCGGGGGCATCAACGAGATTGCCAACCGTCGCTTGGCCGACAATCTCAATGCGACGCTCGAGGCAATGCAGCGGCTGGCCTCGGTGTTCTCCAACACCCGGACTGGTCCAGCCGCGGAGCTGACGGCGACCATGGCCTCGCTGCAGCAGCTCTCTGCCCGCCTGGATACCACGCTGGCGCAGGTGGAGCTGGCCACCACGCTCCGCAAGAGCGATACGCTCCTGACCAACCTGGCGCTCACCAGCAGCGGCTTTACTGCCACCAGTGCCCGGCTCGACACCCTGCTTCAGAAGATCAACCGGGGCGACGGGACCATGGGTAAACTGGTCAACGATACATTGCTCTATCATGACCTGCGCCGTGTGTCGATTGCTCTCGAGGAACTGGTCAACGAGATCAAGAAGAACCCCGGCAAGATCACCATCCAGATCAAGGCATTCTGATCCGGCACGTGGGGGCTGGGGCTGTTAGTTTTGCGCCATGCTTGCCCTCACGTTTCTTGGTACCGGCGCCGCGTGTCCCACGGTCGACCGCAACGTCACCAGTATAGCCCTTGCTCGCGAAGGCGAGACGCTCCTCTTCGATTGTGGCGAGGGTACGCAGCGGCAGATGATGCGGTACGGCGTCGGGTTCACCTTTACCGAGATCTTCTTTTCGCACTACCACTCGGATCACATGCTCGGTGTGATCGGGCTCTTTCGTACCATGGGGCTGATGGACCGGCGCGAAGGTGTGACGCTCTACGGACCTCGGCCCGCCCGTCGGATCCTGGAACATGCCCTGTCGGTCGGGATCGAGCGAACCAAGTTTCCCGTCGAGATCATCGAAGTCAAACCCGGCGACCGACTCAAGCGGGCCGAGTACGACATCCTGGTCTTTCCGACGGAGCATCGGATGGATACCGTTGGCTACGCATTGGTCGAGCAGGACCGCCTTGGCCGCTTCGATCCGGAAGTCGCCCGCCAGCTCGGCGTGCCGGAAGGCCCGCTCTGGGGCCAGATTCACCGCGGCAAGGCTGTGACGCTGCCGGACGGCCGGATCGTGACGCCTGAGGGCATCGTGGGGCCGACCCGCCCGGGGCGTACCGTGGTCTATAGCGGCGACACTCGACCTTGTGCCGGCGTTCGCGAGGTATCCCGCGGTGCCGACCTGCTGGTGCACGAGGCCACCTTCGGCGAGGACGAGCGTGCCCGTGCCGCCGAGACCGGTCATTCGACTGCGCGGGAGGCGGCGCTGCTCGCGCGCGAGGTCGGTGCCCGCCGCCTGGTCCTGACCCATATCAGCGCCCGCTACAGCCGTGATGCCCCCGAACTGCTGGCCGAGGCAAGCGCCGTCTTTCCGGCCGTGAGGATCGCCCGCGACGGCATGACCGTCGACGTACCATTTCCCGACTGAACCTTTCAGCCGCGTGCCGCGGTCGCGGCCGCCTTCGGTGCCGGGGGTACGCCGGTCGGCAGGGATCCTGACAATCCGAGTGCCCGACCGGCACGAATCCTCCGGCGCCAGCTCATCAGTTCGTCGGCACTCTCGAGTGCGATGATATCGCCCCCCGATTCCCAGACAACACCGCTCTGCGACAACCCGGCCAGTCGAGCTTCCTGCGCAACCGCGGCTCGGAACCACGCCAGGCTCAGTTCGAGGTCGGCGGGGCTCAGGCAGTGCACCACCGCGCGGAAACGATCGGGCAGGATGGCGAACTCGTCGATGGTGAGCTCCCGGAAGGCCGAGGCGAGCTGTCCCCAGCGCTCGAGGACGAGGCGGCCCAGCAGACTCACCGCTACCCCGCGCCGGTCGAAACTGACCAGGGTTGGCATTCGGCCTGCGGTCCACAGTGTGACGGCGTAGATACCCGAGCTGGCCCCCATACGACTCCTCGATAAGGTTCCTCCGAAGCTGGGGTGCACCCTGTCTGCGGTGATAACCCAACCGACGCAGGCGGTGCAATTTTGAACGCAGTATTTCAGGCCGGGTTCGGCGGGTCGGCGTGCCGGTCGGGCCAGGCTCGTTCGTCCTCGTGGTCAGGAGACCTTACCTGACCAGGAGGCATCGTTGAGTCCCAGCGCGTCGAGTAGCGGCCCCCTTCGGGGGGCGCGGACAGGGCAGTTTCAGATCGCGATCGTCGCCCTCGTTGGCACCTTCCTGGTGCTGGCAGTCGGTGCCCTCAGGGTCGCGGCACCCCTGCTGGTGCCGATTGCGGTGGCCTGGCTATTGAGCCAGCTCTTTGCCCCGATGGTTCGCGGGCTTTGCCGATTTCGGATTCGTCCTCCTATTGCGGCGGCAATTGCGGTGTTCGGCTTTACCACCATTACGCTGGCGGGCGTCGTCCTCCTTGCCACCCCTGCGGCGGCCTGGGTTGCCAGGGCACCGGAGACCCTGTCGCGGGTCGAGCGTAAGGTTCGCAACCTGATTCAGCCGATTCAGCGTCTCGAGCGAGCTGCGCAGAAAGTCGAAGCGGCCACGGGCGGCGGCGCGGCACAAACAGTAGCTGTGCAAAAGCCGGGAATGGTCCAGCGTCTTTCCGGAACCACCGCGAGTATGACTGGAGCTGGCCTGAGCGTCATCTTTCTGACCTACTTTCTGTTGGCCTATGCGCCCCTGTTCCGCAGCAAGCTTGCCGACCTGCTGCCCAAGCGGGTCGAACGGGCCAAGGTCGAGGGCGCCCTGCAGGAAATCGAAGTGCAGATGTCGCGCTATCTCCTTCTCAATACCGTTGTGTCCGTCATGGTCGGACTCGCGACGTGGCTGGTGCTGCTCGCGATTGGCATGCCGAACGCCGCGCTCTGGGCCGTTCTGGCCGGCGTGCTCAACTTCATTCCCTACCTCGGGGCTGTGGTCACCATCATCGTGATCGGGCTCGCGGCACTGGTGTCCTTCGACACGCTCCGGGAGCCGATGCTCGCGGTCGGTGGATTTGCGGTGATCAACATGCTCGAGGGTAATCTGCTGACGCCGTTGCTTCTGGGTGCCAAGCTGCCGCTCAATCCGGTGGCGCTGTTCGTCGGCTTCCTCTTCTGGAGTTGGGTCTGGGGCATTCCGGGGGCCATTCTGGCGGTGCCGATGACCGTGCTGATCAAGGTCGCCTGTGATCGGATCGAAGCGACCAGGTCCTTTGCGCTGCTGCTCGATAACTAGGCCGAGTGCCGTATTGACGGCCGGGTGCACCAGCCGAAGAGGCCGTACTACACGGCGCTGGGGATTTCGGGCCGGATGGCAGTGAGATATCTCTTTGCCCGGAAATGAGTTAACGGATCCGGCCTGTCCTAGCCTTCGCCGGGAGGTCCTGGCTCGGGAATTGCTTTGCTATGGGTCAGCAATCAGCAGCGAGCGATGAGCAGGGTGCTGGCGACGGGGCTATAGGACTGAGTTCCCCCCGTCTCGGCTGCCTCTCATCGCTCGCTACCTCTTTCTGCCATGCCATAGGTGATTGATTTGCAATGAGATAGGGCCACGCAGGTTCGGGCGCGGCTGGTTGACGCGAGCCTGGCGGGCCACTACTTTAGTCCGCCTGCTCGGGGCTGTAGCTCAGCTGGGAGAGCGCTGCAATCGCACTGCAGAGGTCAGGGGTTCGATCCCCCTCAGCTCCATCTGGTGCCCCTTGGTGTAACTGGCAACACGTCTGACTCTGGATCAGAAGAGTCCTGGTTCGAGCCCAGGAGGGGCAACTTTGAAAGCCGCCGCGAGGCGGCTTTCTAGTTGTCCCTCCTGGGCTCCGTCCCTTGGCTCCGCCTGCGGGGTCGAGCCCCGGGCCTCCGACTCGCCGCCGCGAGGCGGCTTTCTAGTTGTCCCTCCTGGGCTCCGTCCCTTGGCTCCGCCTGCGGGGTCGAGCCCCGAGGCTCCTGGGCGCCGTCCCTTGGTTAGCGCTGAAACGACTCGTGTTCGTGGGCGAGTCCCCAGCGGCCGTTGCGGCGTTCGAAGACACCCGTCCAGCTGCCGCGCAGGGTGTCTGCCGCAGTGCCGGTCGGGGTTCCAGGAGCCAGACGGAGCCGGCCGGTGACCAGCACGGCATTCGGGCCCAGAGGTTGGTACCGCAGGCCGTCGAACGCCAGGAAGGTTCCCTTGGTCCGAGTCGAATCCCAGGCCAGGTAGATCGCGTGGAGTGAGTCGCGCTTCGTGATGAACATGGCGTGGCTGCTGAAGATCAGCGGATCCTCGAGCACATACACGCTCGTCATCAAGGGGCCATCCTGCCGTTTGACCGCATCGGTGAGCCGTTGCATCAAGGCTTCGATCTCTCGAACCGGCGCGGTCTGCTGGGCTGAAACAGTCCCGATCGGGATCACAACGAGCGCGGCTACCGCCAGCCATCGAATCATCGTTCTCGTCCTGGGCTTCCGGGTTGGTGAAGCAGGCTACGCCCCAAGGGTATCATCGCAGGGAGGCGGAGGCTAGCGAGGGTTGGCATTCGGGACGACCCGCGGCTGTTGCTGAAAACCACGGACACGGCTGTCGGCGCCATGGCTACCTCCCCGCTGCGGCGTTGCCGGCCACACCCGGGCCCTCGCGATCGGACTGCTGCGTCGTACCTGACTCTGTCTGGCGCGCGATAAAAATAGAATCTAGATTCTATTTCACGATCGGAGGGGTTCGCGAGAGAACGCCCCCGAGCGGGACCCACTTCAAGGAGCATGGATGACGGAGCCGTCGCTCGCAGCAGTGGAAACGGAGCTGCTATCGGCCTACCAGGCGCGAACCCCGCGTTCCCGCGCCCTGTACCAGCAGGCGCTCGCCCGACTGCCGGGCGGCGATACCAGAAGTTCCTCGTTCTTCCTGCCGTACCCCCTGTTCCTGGCCAAAGGAGTCGGTTGCCGAGTCTTTGACGAAGACGGCAACGGCTATCTCGACTTTCTCAACAACTTCACCTCGCTGATCCACGGTCACGCCCACCCGGCGACGACTGCGGCCATCCAGGCGCAGGCGGCGCTCGGCACCGCGTACGGCGGAGCGTGCGAGCTGCAGCTGCGCCTTGCCGAGCTGATTCAGCGGCGCTTTCCCTCGATCGAGTTGCTCCGCTTCTGCAACTCCGGTACCGAGGCAACGCTCGGCGCAATCCGCACGGCTCGCGCCTACACCGGTCGCGCCAAGATTCTCAAGATGGAGGGCGCCTATCATGGTGCGCACGACAGCGTCCAGGTCGGGGTGGACGCGCCGTATCGAGGCGGCCTCGAACTCGGACTGACGCCGGGCGTGCGGAGCGAGGTCGTGGTGGGGCGCTTCAACGACCTGCCGGCCACCCTCGATCTCTTGCGCGAGCACCGCAACGAGCTGGCGGCCGTGATCGTGGAGCCGTTTACCGGCGCCGGAGGAGGCATTCCCGCCGATCGGGACTTTCTCGAGGGACTGCGCGAGGCAACCCGTGAGTATGGTGTCGTGCTGATCTTCGACGAAGTCGTGAGCTTCCGATTCGCGCCGGGGGGCGGGCAGGAGTATTTCGGCGTTCGCCCTGATCTGACGGCGTTCGGAAAGGTGATCGGAGGCGGTCTGCCGGTGGGGGCCTACGGTGGCCGCGCCGATCTGATGGCAACGGGCGACCCGACCAAGCCCGTCAGCTTCGCACAGTCCGGCACCTACAACGGCAACCCGCTGACCATGGCGGCGGGCCTCGCCACCCTGGAGGCGCTCGATGCCGATGGCATTCGTCGCCTCAACGCTCTGGGCGACGCGCTCCGCGCAACGCTCCAGACCAGCTGCGATCGCGCCGGCCTCCCCGCCACCGTGACGGGCCTCGGCTCGATCATGAAGCTCCATCTGGGCGTCAGCCAGGTGCGCACCTCGGCCGATGCCGCGGCGGCCGATCAGCGGCTCGGTCGACTGATGCACTGGGCCTTGCTCGATGCCGGGATCTACACCCCCTCCCGGCAGATGTACGTGCTCTCGACCCCGATGACCGAATCGGAGACGGCCGCGTTCGCCGACGCCTTCGGGCAGGCGATCGACCGGATCCGGCCAGGCATCGATCGGGCGGCCTGAAGCAGGGTGGCAGTCGCCGCACGTCGTGCGCCTCGACAGGACCGCAGCCGAGACACGCTGAATCGCTTGCTCGAGGCGGGGAAGGCGGTTGCTGCGGAGCGTGGATTCGAAGGCGTCGTCCTGGCCGAGGTGCTGACGAGGGCCCGGACCTCGGTCGGGTCCTTCTATGCGCGGTTTGCGAGTCGTGAGGCCTTCCTCGAGGCGGTCTGCCTTCGCGTTGCCGACGAACGCGCTGCAGAGATCGATCGCTTTTTCGATCCGGTCGCATGGCAAGGGGTAGACGCCGCCGCGATCGTCGCTACCCTGGTGACCAATACGGTGCGCTGGCATCGCAAGGGGCGGACCTTGCTGGGTGCCGTGCTCGGCTATACGAGGCAGCAGGGCGCCCGCGGCCCGTTGCAGCAGGCCAGAGAAGCGCTAAATCGGCAGATTGCTGACCGGATCACGACGTTGCTCCTGGCGCAGCGTACCACGATAGATCACCCGAACCCGGAGCGGGCAGTCCGATTTGCCCTCCATCTGCTCTGGCACACGGTTCGGGAGCATATCGTCTTTGCCGAGCAGCTCGATGGTCGTCCGGCGCCGTCCGACGAGGACCTTGCCGAAGAGCTGACTCTCACGCTGACCCGTTACCTTGGAATCGTTCCCGGGCACCGTCGGGGCGCCGTCCGTCTGCGGCCGGGACGGCGGTCGCAGCGCTCGAAACGCTGAGCGGTGGTGCTGGCGGCACATCGGGGTAAATTGGATACCGATACGGATGCAATCCGTCCGATCGTCTCCCACGTCATCCTACATCCCCGGAGTCTCCGCTCGATGTCCACCTTTCGCACCTCCGTGGTACCGTCCCTGGTCGCGCTGCTCGCGGTCACGGCCTGTCAACCGCCCGGGAAGCCCGCCGAGACCCGCGGTGGCAACTATGACCTGATCATCGAAGGGGGCCGAGTCGTCGACGGTACCGGCGCCGCGTGGTTCTATGGCGATGTTGCCATTCGGGGCGACCGGATTGCCCGCATCGTACCGGCCGGTGCGCTGGCCGATGCCAACGCGACCAACCGCCTCGATGCGCGCGGCATGGTGGTGGCGCCAGGCTTCATCGATATCCAGAGCCATTCCCGTGGCCCATTGCTCCGCGGCGATGGACGGATCGTCAGCAAGGTGACGCAGGGCATCACGACCGAAATCATGGGCGAGGGTTCGACCAACGCGCCGGCCAACGCCAAGACCCTGGCCGGCGCCGACATTACGGATCCCGAACTCCAGAAACTCTCGGAATCGTTCCAGGGTGAGGGTGGCTTCGGTCGCTGGCTCGACGCCATGGTCGCCAACGGCCCGTCCGCCAATGTCGGGTCCTTCGTCGGTGCGACCACCATTCGCGTCTACGGTATGGGCGAAGCGATGGGGGCGCCCGATGCCGCGGCGCTCGACTCGATGCGCAAGGCGGTGCGGTGGGCCATGGAAGACGGAGCCTTCGGGATTGCGTCGGCTCTGATCTATCCGCCGGGCAATTTTGCCTCGACCGAGGAGTTGATCGAGATCAGTAAGGCGATGGCGCCATACGGTGGCGTGTACATCACCCATATGCGGTCGGAAGCGGACCAGGTGCTCGAGGGCATCGACGAGGCGATCCGGATCGGCAAAGAGGCGGGTGTGCCCGTCGAGATCTACCACCTCAAGGCCGCGGGCAAGCGGAATCACTACAAGATGCCGCTGATGATCGCCAAGATCGACTCTGCTCGCCGCGCAGGGCTCGATGTTCAGGCCGATATGTATCCGTACATTGCGGGTGGCACCGGTCTCTCCGCCTGCATGCCGCCATCCGCCTCGGAAGGTGGCAAGCTGTACGAGCGGCTTCGGGATCCGGCCGAGCGAGCCAAGATCCGGGCCGAGATCCTCGCGCCCGGGATGAAGGACTGGGAAAATCTCTGCGAGCTCTCGACCCCGGAAAACGTGCTGGTGCTCGGCTTCCGGAAGGACGAGAACAAAAAGTGGTCGGGTGAGCGGCTCTCGGAAGTCGCCAAGGAGATGGGGACCGACTGGGTTACGGCCGCCATGGACCTGCTGGCGTCGGAAGATCAGCGCATCGGGACCATCTACTTCATGATGAGTGAAGAGAACGTCAGGCTTGGCCTGCAGGCGCCCTGGATGAAGTTCGGCACGGATGCCGGCGGTATGGACCCGGACTCCTCGAGCGGCCTGGCCCACCCGCGCACCTACGGTACGTATACGCGGATTCTCGGCAAGTACGTTCGCGACGAGGGCGTGCTCAGCCTCGAGGATGCCATCCGCAAGATGTCGTCCGCGGTCGCCACCCGCCTCTCGATACCGGATCGCGGCTTGCTTCGGCCGGGGATGTACGCCGACATCGTCGTCTTCGACCCCGCCACAGTGGCGGATCGTTCCACCTTTGAAGATCCGCACCAGCTGTCCGTCGGGATGAACCACGTCTTCGTGAACGGTGTCGCGGTGGTGCGGGATGGGGTGCACACTGGCGCCAAACCGGGTCGGGCCGTGCACGGTCCCGGATACCGTCAGCGCAGTCGGTAGGGAGCGCCGTTGCAGGGAAGACTGGAGCCGGGCGGAGGTCACCGCCCGGCTCTTGTCTTTGAGGCGGGGCTTGGCCCCAGGTGACGGCCGAGCGTCGGATTTCACGTAATCAGGAGGCACGACTGCACCAGACGGTGTAACCGTTCACTCGGCGAGGGCTCTATGCTCAGGCAATTGATCCGTGTCGTTGTGGTGTTCCTGGTGGTTTCGCTTCAAGCTCCTGCTCTTCGTGCTCAGCCCGCCGCGCAGCTCGCCAGCCTCTTCAAACAGTACCTGGGCCTCGGCCTGCCAGCTGATTGGCGCGGGATCGAGGGGTTGAGCGGCGTTTCGTGGGCGCCCTTACCTCCGACTTCACTGCAGAACTGCCTTCCCAATGGCGACTGCTACGCACGGCAGGGCACAGTCACGATCGACGGCGCCCGGCTGGCGGTGGTGGCGAGCGGGGCGCGAACCATGGTTATGACGCTCTTCGTCCGAGCTGCATCGGGCGGAGTCGGCGACTCGGCGATGGTGCTCGGACTGCGCGAGGCGGGCATTGCGGCCGCGCTGGCGCGCTGTCCGGTCCGGGAGGGTGTTGGAGGAACTCGCTGGTATCGGCTTACCGGGGGCGCCGAGGCGGGATTCCTCTCGATCCAGCCTCCCGGCCCGGGCCGCCCCGGGGCAGGATACATCCTCACCTTTGGCGATGAGTTGCCTTCGCTCCAGCCCAACCAGCTCGCGGCCTACACGGAACAATGCGGGCCGGGAGAAACTCGTGCGCCTGTGTCCACCGTACTTCCGCATCAGCGGCTCGCTGTCATGCTGGTTCAGTTCCTGGTTCCTGCGAGTGGCGCTCCGCTCTACGACTGGAAGACGCTGCGGGAGCTGCCAACTGAGATCAGTTGGAATGCTGAGACCCCGGTCGCGGCCAACCTGTCGGCCCTGGGCGATCCCAATCCGATGATGCTGAGCGGCAACGTAGCTTACGCTGGCCGAAAATTTTCGGTCAGGGCCAGTGGGACAGCTACGCAGGTCAAGTTGGTCGCGTTCGATGAACAGGGATTGCACCCCAAAGGGGAACACCTGCTGGGTGTGGTGTACGAGCAGGGAATTGCAGTCCGATTGGTGCGCTGCGGCCCGATCTACACCGAGGCGACCAACAACTGGTACAGTCTGATCAGTGCGCGAACTCGACCGGCGCACGTCCGGCAGTCGATTCGATACGAGGGCAATCTGGTTCAGGACAGCTACGAGCTTCGGCTCGACGGATCCCTGCCGCCTCGCGATCCCCGCGACAGGAATCCAGGCACCAACGGTTGTTGAGTGCCCCTTTTGGGGCGGAGCCGACCTAGTCGGCCCGCCCCGGGACAGTCAGGCTCGGGTTACGTTGACGCTGCCGTTGCCGGTCCTGAGGACGAGACGCCCGCCTCCTGAGCCGATTCGGCCCCGAACGCTGGATTTTCGGACACGGCCCACCACCTCGAGGGGCAGGTCGACGGTCACCCGCCCGCTTCCAGAGCTCGACACCAGCTCGGCGCCAAAGCCCTCGGGAACGCGGACCGTGATTCGTCCGTTGCCGGTGGTGAAGCGCATGTCGGGTGAACCCTGGACCCGGTCCATCGTGACGTCAATGGAACCGTTGCCGGTGGTCGCGTCCACCGGGCCCATGGCGGTCGCGATTCGGATCGCGCCGTTGCCTGTCGATGCGTCGACGGCGCCTTTGGCCGAGGTGATCGTCACCCGCCCGTTGCCGCTGTGAGCCTCGACTTCGCCCTCGGTATTGGAGATGTCGATGTTGCCGTTGCCGGTCGAGGCCAGGACGGTCGGGCCCGCGCCCTCGATGGTGATATCGCCGTTGCCGCTTCCGGCTTTGACTCTGGCGTTGGACGGAATCGAGACTGTGAAGTCGGTCCGAACCTGAGGAGAGTTGGGCCATGACCGCCGATTGCGACTCCGATAGCTGCCGTCATTGCCGCACTCCGCTTCATCCTCGTAGACCGCGCAGACCGTGACCCCATCGCCGGTGCGCCTGACCACGAAGCCGACATCGTCGATTGATCCGCGCCGGACTGTCTTTTCTGCGCGGATCCGAACCTCTGAACCGGTGGTCTGCACGATGCGGATGGTTCCGTTGGGCGAAGCGATTCTGACCCAGTTGCCGCTGCTGAGCTGGTGTGCCACGGCAAAGGTGCTTTCGTTGCGCCCGACGACCTGGGCCAAGGCATTGGCGGGTATGAGGATAGCTGCGGCGACCAGGATAGTGCGATGCATTTGTCCGAGCCTGTGTTCAGGGTGGTGAAGGTTCGATACCTGAACCGGTTCCTGCGTTGGATCGGCGGATGGGCTGGACCCGGAAGGTGCCCCTGACCCGGACGGCCTTGCGCTGTCCACGAGTGGGTATATCTTAGTTCTAAGATTCTTACGATGGGATTGAAATGGGCAGGCCTCGTCGGCAGGACACCGCGCTCAAACTCTGGGTCGTCCTGGCTCGGGCTCATCGGGCCATCGAGGAGCATGCTCGGATTCAGGTGGCACGGCATGACCTGACGTTACCGGAGTTCGGGGTGCTCGAGGCGCTGCTTCACAAGGGCCCGTTGCTGCTCGGTGAGCTGCAGCGGAAGATCCTGGTGTCGAGCGGGGGAATCACCTATGTGGTGGATCGGCTCGAGGGGAAAGGGCTGGTCGAGCGCCAGCCGTGTCCCGACGATCGGCGGGCCCGCTACGTGGCGCTGACGGCTTCGGGGGTCCGGCTGATCGAGTCGGTGTTTGCCGAGCATGCCGAGACCATCGAGCTGGCCATGCGAGGGCTCGGCGAGACCGAACAGCGCGCCCTGGCCGATCGGCTCCGGACGCTGGGCACCTATGCGGCCGGCCGGCTGGGGGTGCCGCTCGACCCGGTCTGACCGGTTCTGACCTGACCATTGTCTTAGTTCTAAGATTCTTTATATTGTGATAACGCCGCGTCGGGTGCGCGGCCCCAGAGTGAAGGAGCCAGAGTATGACCACCAACGACACGGTAACCGGCCTGCACCACATCACGGTGATTGCGGGAGATCCCCAGGAGAATCTCGATTTCTACGTTGGCGTGATGGGAATGCGCTTCGTGAAGAAGTCGGTCAACCAGGACGTACCAGGGACCTACCACCTGTTTTACGCGGACGGCGAGGCGCACGCCGGTACGGATCTCACCTTCTTCCCCTGGCCGGATATGGGGCCTGGCGTCTCTGGTGCGGGCCAGACGATCGAAGTCGCGCTGGCCATTCCGAAGGGAAGTCTGCCGTACTGGACTGAGCGACTGGCCCGCGCGGGCGTCGCGATCAGCGGCCCGGTTACCCGGTTCGGCGAGGCGCTGATCACCTTTCAGGATCCGCACGGCCTCAGCCTCGCACTGGTGGAAACGGCCGATGTCCGGGAGTTCACACCGTGGGCCGAGAGCCCGGTCCCGGCCGATCGGCAGGTGCTGGGTCTGCACGGTGCACGGCTCCTGGTGCGGGCTGCGGAGCCATCGGTCCAGTTTCTGACCGATGGATTGGGCTTTCAGGAGGTCGGCACCGAGGATGGCTGGCGGCGGTTTGCCGTCGGTGCGGGCGGGTCCGGTCGGGTGCTCGATCTTGCGGAGCGACCGGATGAGCGCCGTGGCGCCTGGGGGCGCGGCAGTGTGCACCACATTGCCTGGCGGGTTCCTGACGACGACAGTCATGTCGCGGTTCAGCGGCGGGTGGCGAACACTCGGCAGTCGCCGACGGAAGTGATCGACCGTTTCTGGTTCAAGTCGATCTACTTCAAGGAGCCGGGCGGGGCGCTCTTCGAGGTTGCGACCGATGGCCCTGGATTCACGGTCGATGAGCCGCTGGAGTCGCTGGGTGAGAGCCTGGTCCTGCCGCCCTGGCTCGAGTCGCGTCGGGGCGCCATCGAGGCGGGCCTCCAGCCCCTGCGCGAGCCGAAACTGCTCGAGGGAGGAGTGTCCCAGTGACGGGGCTGCACCTGGGCCAGCCGGTCCGCACGGCTGGCGTGCCGCTCGGTGAGGCCAAAGCGGCCGTGGTGATGATCCACGGTCGCGGCGCTACCGCCGAGAGTATTCTGACGCTGGAATCCGTCATCGACCGGCCTGAGATTGCCTACCTGGCGCCGCAAGCTGCGGGCAACACCTGGTACCCGTTCAGCTTTCTGATGCCGCTCGAGCAGAACGAGCCGGGGATATCCTCGGCAATGGCGGCGCTGGAGCAGTTGCTGGCGACGATTGCGGCTGAAGGCGTCCCGGCGGAACGGACCGTGCTGCTGGGATTCTCTCAGGGTGCTTGCCTGGCGGGCGAGTTCGCAGCCAGGCATGCGCGGCGGTATGGCGGGGTGGTGATGCTGAGCGGTGGGCTGATCGGCCCTGACGGTACGCCGCGCGACTATCCCGGATCGCTCGACGGTACCCCGGTTTTTCTCGGCTGCAGCGATGTCGACCCGCACATCCCGGCCGATCGGGTCCGTCACTCGGCCGAGGTCTTGCGGCGGCTGCATGGCAACGTGACGATGAAGCTCTATCCCGGGATGGGGCACCTCGTCAACGAAGACGAGATTGCCGCGATTCGGGACGTTCTCGCCGGGGTCATTTGACCGCTCACGCCTGCCGACCGGTCTTTCCGCTGTCCGCGCATCGGCGGGCTCAGGGGTTCAACAGCGCCTTGAGCCCGCCGATCAGCATCTGCACCGCCACCATCACGAGCAGCATGCCCATCAGCCGTTCCATGGCGATCAGGCCCCGTTCGCGCAGGATTCGGTAGAAGAAGGTCGACGAGAGCAGGATCACGGCACTGAGTGCCCAGGCCACGGTCATGGCGCCCAGTAGCGCGAGGGTCGACCCCTGCGCCGATCGCTGCAGCAGCAGGACGGCCGCAAGGGTCGAGGGCCCGGCAATCAGCGGGATGGCCAGCGGAACGACAAAGGGTTCGCCTTCCGGCGTGTCTCCCAGCATGCCGCCCTGAGGGGGAAATACCATACGCAGCGCAATCAGGAACAGCACGATGCCGCCGGCAATGCTGATGGTTTCCTCTTCCAGGTGCAGCAGTCGGAGCAGGTGCTCTCCCAGAAAGAAGAAGACCAGCAGTACGACGTAGGCAATCAGGATTTCCCGGATCAGGATCGTTCGTCGCCGAGCGGGGTCGACCGGCTGAAGCACCGACAGGAAGACCGGGATGTTCCCGAGCGGGTCCATGATCAGGAACAGGGTGATGACCGCGGCGAAGATCTCCATGGCCGGGAAGATACCGAATTCGTCCGGGTTTCGATCGGGCCGGTCTAAGATCAGGCCGAGCCTATAGTATCTTCCAGGGATGGCCAGTGTTCCAGTCGCCAAGCCCCCAAGACTATCGGGAGTGGTTCCGTGACCAAACGGTGCGAGGCTGTCTCGGACCCGAGCCGGCGCGACTTCGTCAGGCAGGCTGCCTTCGCGAGCGCGGGAATCATGGCAGTCGACGCCGAAGCTGCGATGGCGGCGGCCCGAGCCCCGCAACCACGCCAGTCCCGAATCGACTGCCTGGCCATCGACTCCCCCCGGTTCGATGCCGGACGGGCGCTGGGCGGAGGCTTTACCAGTCTCGTCATCGACCTGCAGATGTACCCCCGTACCATGCCGGCGGCGTTCGAGGCGCTGGGCGGGTGGAGCGCCGCGGTCAGCGATCCGGCCAGTCGATTTCACCTGATTCGTCGCGGCGCGGATTTCGATGCAGCCGCGGCGTCCGGGAAGCTGGGGATCGTGCTGACCTGTCAGGATGCGGCCATCCTGGGGTCGCCGTCACGGTCGGTCAACGATGCGAACCTGGCGACCCTGCGGAGTTTCCATGGCGTCGGGCTCCGGATGCTTCAGCTGGCGCACAACGATCGCAACGGGGTGGGCGACTCCTATCAGGAGCGCAGCGACGCCGGCCTCAGCCGTCTCGGCGAGGATGTGGTGGCCGAGATGAATCGGCTCGGGATGGGGATCGATCTTTCGCACTGCAGTGATCGCACGCTGCGCGAGGCGGTGGCACGCTCGTCCAAGCCCTGTCTGGTGACGCATGCGGGCTGTCGCGCTCTATATCCGACCCTGCGCTGCAAGGACGATCCGGAGATTCGGCTGCTGGCGGACCGAGGTGGCTTCTTCGGGGTCTTCTCGATGTCGCTTTGGCTGACGCGCGAGCCGACAGCGTCGGTCGACACGGTGATCCGGCACATCGATCATGCGGTCAAGACGGCGGGCGTCGATCAGGTCGGGTTTGCCAGTGATGGCCCGGTGCTCGGCGTGCCATCGCTGGATCAGGAACTCGCGGGGATGCGGCGCTACATGGAGAACAACCGCGATCGGCCGGGGTCGGAGCAGATCCCGACTCACATCAGGCCGGCCGAGCTCAACGGGCCCGATCGAATGCTGGTGCTGGCCGAGGGGCTGCGCAAGCGGGGATATTCAGCGGATCAGGTCGACAAGATTATTGGGCGCAATTTCGAGCGGGTGCTTACGGAGATATTGGGATGACGGAACTGGCATCGACACTGCGGTACGCGAGCCGGATGGATGGGGTCGGTCCTTCGATCCTGCGCGAGTTTGCTCGAGTCACGCTGCGCCCCGGCATGATCTCGTTTGCCGGTGGTTTACCGGCGGCGGAACTGTTTCCGGTAGCTGAGCTTCAGGCTGCAGCGGTCCAGACCCTCGAGAAGTACGGTCGTTCTGCCCTGCAGTACAACGACACAGCCGGCAATCCGGCGCTTCGGGCCAAGATTGCTGCGCGTATGACCGCGGCGGGCGCTCCGACTCAGGGCGACAACATCCTGGTCCTGAGCGGGTCGCAGCAGGGGCTCGAGTTTGCGGCCAAGCTCTTTCTCGATCCGGGTGATGTCGTGGTCTGTGAGCGTCCGACCTATCTCGGCGCCACGGCCGCGTTCAACTCGTTTCAGGCCCGCTTTGCCGATGTCGCAATGGACGACGATGGGATGGTGATCGACGAGCTGGTGGGGGTGCTGGAGCGCAACCCCCGCAGTCGGATCATCTACGTGGTGCCGGACTTCCAGAATCCGACCGGCAAGACCTGGTCGCTCGAGCGGCGCCAGGCCCTGGTGGATGTTGCCAATCGCTTCGACGCGATCGTTGTCGAGGATAGCCCCTACGGTGCCCTGCGTTTCGAGGGCAATCACGTACCGCCGATCAAGGCGTTCGATACCGAAGGTCGGGTGCTGTTTCTCGGCACCTTCTCGAAGATCTTCTGTCCGGGCTTTCGGATCGGTTGGCTCGCAGCGAGCGACGAGGTGGTGGCCCGGTTCAACATCCTCAAGGGCAACGCCGACTTGCACACCAATTCGCTGGCCCAGGCCGAGCTCAACGAGTACCTCGAGATGTATAGCATCGAGGAGCACATTGCCCGGATTCGTTCGCTGTACCGAAGCCGGCGGGACCTGATGCTCGGGATCATGGCGGAGAAGTTTCCCAAGTCGATCAAGTACAACCGGCCGGCGGGCGGCATGTTCACCTGGGCCGAGTTGCCCCAGGGTGTCGATACGCGGGTGCTGATGGATCGGGCGCTTGCCCGAAACGTTGCGTTCGTGCCCGGTGCGCCGTTCCATGCGGCGGGTGGCGGCGAGAATACGATGCGGCTCAACTACTCGAGCATGCCGGAAGACCGAATCGTGACCGGGCTCGACATCCTGGCAGAGGTCTTGACCGCTGAACTTTCCGGCTGAGGCAGTCGCAGGCCGAACCTTCGGAGTTTCTGATATGGCCACTCGTGTTCGCGCCCGTCTGGATACCTTCCTGGCGCGGCCGGTGCTGCTGCTCATCGGCCTTGGTATGGCAGGCGGTTCGACTGCCCTGCCGGCGCAGTCGTCGCTGGGGGGACGGTACCAGTCACGCGGCGTGATGATGGATCTGAGTGAAGGTCGTGCGGCGTTTTCCGGGGTGGGTTTGACTCGGTCCGCAGCTCGGATCCGGGTTGCGGGCGACACGGTCAGCATCGATGGGGCGGCGTTCGGTTGCTTCGCCGGCCCGGGCACCTACCGGTCGTTGGTCCGGGGCGACCAATTGAGTCTCGAGCTCGTCTCAGATCCCTGTCCGGGCCGGCGCGCCGTACTTGCGTCGGTCTGGGGCCGGGTCGCACCTGTGCTGGCGCTTACCGGAGCAACCGTGATCGATGGAACCGGAGCAGAGCCCCGGCCGGGTATGACGGTGGTGATCCGGGACGGCAGGATCGCTGCTGTGCATCCGGACGGTGCCGAGCCGTTGCCGGCGGGTGCCCAGGTTCGGGATCTGACGGGGCGTTGGATTCTGCCCGGCTTGATCGACGCTCATGTCCACCTCGCGACGGATCCGAGCGATGGCGATCGGCGTGATCGGACCGAGCGGCGGCTTCGCAACGCCTTGCTGGGCGGGGTGGTGGCGGTGCGCGACATGGGCGGAGATGGGCGCGCCCTGAACCTGCTCGCTCGCGACGCCGCGGTGGGCGACATCATCGCTCCGGTGGTTCGATACTCGGCGATTCTGGCAGGGCCGGAGTTTTTCGCGGATCCGCGGGTGCGGGCGAGCAGCGCAGGTGTCGAGATCGGTACTGCGGCCTGGGCTCGCTCGATCGATAGCAAGACCGATTTGCGTCAGGCAATGATCGAGGCGCGGGGCGCCGGTGTGACCGGGGTCAAGCTCTATGCGGCTCTCGACGGATCGACTGCTGCGAAGATTTCGCGGGAAGCGAAGCGACAGGGACTCAAGGTGTGGTCGCATGTGACGCTTCTGCCGGCTCGTCCGACGGAACTGGCCGCGGCTGGAGTCGAGGTCCTGTCACATGCGCCTTTGCTGGCCTGGGCTGCGGTAGCCGAGCTGCCTGCGTACACCAGCCGAGCGCAGATCGATACGGGCATCGGCCCCGAACACCCGGCTGTGAGCGATGCCCTGGTTCGGATGCGGACTCGTGGCGTCATTCTCGAGCCGACGCTCTGGGTCTATCACATTGGGGCTGGCGTTCGCGATACGGCCGAGGCACGGCGGCGGAGCGATCGTGCCCGGGACTTTACCCGCGCAGCGCATCGAGCGGGTGTGCGGGTAGCTGCCGGCACTGACTTTATCGGGACAGATGTCGAGGGTGACCTGCCCAACTTGCATGAGGAGCTGGTGCTGCTGGTGCAGGCGGGGCTTTCGCCGAGTGAGGCGCTGGTATCCGCCACGCGGATCAACGCCGAGTTGCTGGGCCTGGAAGCGACCCACGGGACGGTCTCGGTTGGCAAGGCAGCCGATCTGCTGGTGTTGGAGGCGGATCCGCTGGCGGACATCCGGAACACGCGACAGATCAGTTTCGTGGTTCATCGGGGTGTGGTGCGTTATCGACAGTGATCGGCAGGCCAAGTCGAAGGGGCCGACACAAACTGAGACCGTAGTCCGTAAAGGAGAGATTACCCCACACTTCACGGAGGCAGTGCATGGCGTGGACACGCCGACAGTTCTTGAATACCTCGCTCGGTGCAACGGCCGGAGCGCTTGCTATCCCGCACGTTCGACCGCTTGCGGCTGAAGCGAGGCCGTGGGTCCCGCAGCCGAGCGCATCGAAGTCGCTCCGGCTCCTGTTCCTGGGTGGAACGGGATTCATCGGGCCACACATGGTCCGGTACGCGATGTACCGCGGGCATCAGGTCACCCTCTTCAATCGGGGACGCAGCAACGTGGACCTGTTTCCGGGTGCCGAGCTGCTGACGGGCGACCGGGACGGCAACCTCGAGTCGCTCAAGGGCAAGAAATGGGACGCTGTGATCGACAACAGCGGCTACGTCCCGCGGCATGTCAACGACTCGGCCAAGCTGCTGGATCAGGCGGTCGGGCGGTACTTGTTCATCTCGACCGGGTCGGTGTATGCCCCGGATCAGGATGCGCTGCCCGAAGATGCCAAGCTGCTGCAACTGACCGAGCCTGGCAGCGAGGACGTCAACAAGCACTACGGCGCGCTCAAGGTTCTCTGTGAGAACGCCGTGATGGACCGCTTCAAGTCGCGCGGTACCGTTCTGCGCCTCCACATCGTCGCAGGTCCCGGCGACCCGACCAACCGCTTTACCTACTGGCCGGTTCGGATCAACACCGGTGGTGAGATCATCGCTCCCGGGCCGCAGTCGGCGCCGGTTCAGTTCATCGACGTGCGCGACCTGGCCGAGTTCACGATTCACTCGATCGAGCGGAACAATTCCGGGATCTATAACACGGCCGGCCCCACCCTCGACCCCACCTCGATGGCAGAGTTCGTCTATGGCATCCGGGCCACGACTCAGGCGCGGACCTCCTTCCATTGGATCGATGAGCCGTTTCTGACCGAGCACAAGGCTCGGTATCAGATGGTGGTGCCGCCGACCGGTCCGGCGCGGGGCCTGATGAATGTGAGGTCGCACAAGGCGGTGGCGGCGGGCCTCACGTTCCGTCCGCTCGCGGTGACGGCGGTCGACACGCTCGAGTGGTTTCAGGCGCTGCCACAGGCCGAGCGTGACAAGCTGCCGCTCAACCTCGAGCGCGACGCCAAGATCATCGCGGCCTGGAAGGCGCGAGCCGGCAAGTAGTCGCTGAGGCGCAGTCTGCTTCCCACCAAGCGCAACGCCCCCCTCGAAGCTCGAGGAGGGCGTTGGTTTCTTTCAGAGTGGCCGGGGCCCAGTCTTACCGCCGGAGTGCGCGGCTCTCGTTGGCGGCTGCGGCCGCTGCCACAGGCTTGCGTCAGGGCGCCTTGCCGGGACCGTACAGTACCATACCCGACCGGACCCCGGTGTGCTTGCCCCCCTCGGCCGCGATCTGGCCGTTGACGAGGACGTAGTCGATGCCGGTCGGGAGCCGGGTCGGCTCTTCCCAGGTGGCCATGTCCTGGATCTTGTCGTAGTCGAAGATCACCACATCAGCCCAGTTGCCCACTACCAGCGAGCCGCGATTGGGCAGCTTCATTCGGGTCGCGGGCCAGGACGTCATCTTCCGAATCGCATCGGGCAGCGTCAGGACTTTGTCATCTCGGACGTACTTTGCGATGATCCGCGGGTGGGTGCCGTATCCGCGCGGGTGTGCCAAGCCGGCGGCCTCGGTTGCGCCGAGTGAGAGCGAGGCGCCAGCATCGCTGCCGATGCTGACCCAGGGAAAGCGGAGTGCGGTCTTGACGTCCTCTTCGCTCATCATGTGGTAGACTGCCATGACTCGTCCCTGTCCGGCAAGGACCATGTCCCACGCAACATCAGCGGGATCCTTGCCCAGTTCCTTCGCAATGGCCGAGATGCTCTTGCCCTGGTATTTCTCGTACTCCTGGCTCCGTGCCGCCGTCAGTACGACGCCATCCCAGCTGCCGGCCGCCTCGATGATGTTCCACCATCCCGGTGAGCCCGTCTTCAGCTCATTCTTCAATCGGGCCCGAATCTGCGGGTTGGTCAGCCGGGCCCGAAGCGAGTCGCGCCCGCCTTCGAATGCCCAGGAGGGAATCGTGGCTTCGAGCCCGGTGCCTCCCGCAGTGTACGGGTACTGGTCGGCCGCCACGTCGACGCCGCGGGCGCGGGCGGCCTCGATCAGCTCGTAGGCGCCCTGCATCAGTGTACCCCACCCCGGCTGGTACGCGGCCTTGAGATGGAAGATTTCCACTGGGACGCCGGCCTTCTCTCCGATCTCGATAGCCTCGCCGATGGCCTCGAGCAACTCGGCGCCTTCGCCCCGGATATGACTGGCGTAGGTGCCGCCGTACGGCGCAAGGGCTTTGGCGCTCTCGATCAGCTCCGGGGTCGTGGTGTAGCTGCTGGGCGGGTAGATCAGGGCCGTCGTCATGCCCATCGCGCCGGCGCGCATGGCGGAATCGATCGAGGCGCGAATCCGAATCATCTCCGCAGCTGTCGGCGCTCGGCGGGTCGAGCCGCCGAGCACGGGGGTGCGGGCCTGCGTCTGGCTGTAGTAGGAGCCGAAATTGATGCTGATGCCCTGGGTCTCCAGGGTCTGGAAGTACTTCGGAATCTCGCTGGCCGAAACCGGGAAGCCACCTTCACCGCCAATGGCGGTGGTAACGCCCTGGAGGACTTTGTTTTCAGCCAGGCCGTTGCGGAGGAGGACGCTGCCAGATTGGTCCATCATGTCGATCCAGCCCGGGGTGACGTATTTCCCGGCAGCGTCGATTTCCCGGGCGCCCTTGGCGGTGATCAGGCCGATTGCCGCGATCTTGCCGCCCTTGATGGCGATATCGGCCCGAATCCAGGGATTGCCCATCCCATCGAGGACTCGGCCATTGCGAATGACGATGTCGTACGATTGCGCACTGAGCCCGGCCGGGGCGGCGAGCAGCAGGGCCGCGACGAGACGGGTAGCGAGCGTTCGGATGCGACGCATGAGGTCAACCTCGATCCGGAGTTTGGATGCCAAATTGTATACAGACCCGGATGGTAACCCGAATCGGGCCCGGTGTCGATGACTTAGGGGGTGCAACGCGGAGCTAGGACCCGTCGCGGGTCCAGAGCAGGAGGACGCCGCAGACGGTCCCGGTCATCTGGTACTGCGTCGGCGTCTCGGCTGCGCCGCGGTAGGCCTCGATGCCCTGCATGCTGTGAACCTGGAGGCTGTTGATGTCGGGCGGCGGCCGCCCGCCCGGGGCCCAGTACCTGACGCCATCGAGGTAGAGCGTGAAGTAGCAGGCCGGTTCGACCTTTGGTCCGTTCGGGTTGCATTCCATCCAGCGTTCCGATCGGACGACGCCTCCGCGTCCCGTTGCGACGGCAAAGCCGCCGCCACAGGCGTCGGGGCGACGAATCAGCCGCAGCCCCGGTGTCATTCGCAACACGTCAGCCATGGTCGAGTGCTCCCGTACCGCGAGCATGTCTCGGGTGTAGAACCGGCCAATGCCGGTGCGCCGACGTTCCTCGAACGCGGACATCTTGCCCCGTACGGCAACCCCCGGAGCCTCGACGCTGATCGCGTCGAGCTGCTGAGCAACCGGATCGAGCGTGAAGTCGCTCGTGACGGTGTCGTTGTTGACGACGAGGACGTTACGGCCAGCGGGAAAGAATCCCACGGCACGTACCGAGATGCGGATGACCCCGCCTTTGGCCGCGGTGAGTCGATAGGCTCCCGACGAGTCGGTGCGGATCGAAGCTCCGTCCGGGTCGAGGCGTACGTCGGCCCCCGGGAGGGGGCGTCCGCCGCCGCGAACAGAGCCCTGGATCAGGGTTTGGGCCGCACCCTGCTCAGCAGCGGCAGTGACAGCTGCAATCAGCAGTGCGTAGCTGCTGACGATCCTGCCCAGCCTTGGAGCGAGCATGGACGCCTGGTGGAGGGCCTGTGGAGCCATATTCGCACTCGGCGAATCGAGGGGCAAGAGGTGGTTGGACTCTGGATGGCGCCCTCCGGGCGCGGAGAGGTAGCCTCGGGCCAGACTCGCCGGCTGGGATCGAGGGTATCGGTGTCCCTCGACGGCCTCCGGTGCCGTTGCTAACATTCGCGCGCAGTCTCTCCCCAACACATGGTTTCAGATGAAAACTCGGCTGCTGCTCTCGGTCCTCGGATTCTCGAGTCTGGTACTCGTTCAGGGAAGTCCCGTCGTGGCTCAGGCCTCACCCTCCGCCCGGAAGGCGGTCCTGGTTACCGGGGCAAGCTCCGGGATCGGTCGGGCTATTACGGAACGCCTCGCCGGTAAGGGCTATTTCGTCTACGCGGGGGCACGATCGCCGGAGGACATCAGGGCTTTGGATTCGATCCCAAATGTCAAAGGCCTTCGCCTCGATGTGACGCGTCAGGCGGAGATCGATGCGGCCGTGGAAATGGTCCGGCGGGAAGGGCGTGGCCTGCATGGTGTGGTGAACAACGCGGGCGTGGCAATCTTTGCCCCGATGATCGAAGCCGATCTGAGCGATCTGCAGTTCCAGTTCGACGTCAACGTGTATGGTCCGGTCCGGATCAACAAGGCGTTTGCCCCATTGATCATCGAGGGCAAAGGGCGGATGGTCACGATCGGTTCCATCAACGGGATCGTGGCCGGGGCGTTCTCGGGTCCCTATGCCATGAGCAAGCACGCCATGGAAGGGTTCACGGATGCTCTCGCCGCAGAGATGGGGCCGCTCGGCGTCGGTGTCAGCATCGTGGAGCCGGGCCGCTACCGCTCCAGCATGTCGGCCAACGTGATGCAGCGCTGGCGCGAGCAGAACAAGACCACCGCCGGATCGCGGTTCGAGAGTCAGTACCAGCGGATGGTCCAGGGCTTCGATCCTGCCGGTGAGTCGCGCTATCCTGAGCCCACTGAAGTTGCTGAAGCGGTCGAACACGCCCTGGCCGATCCTGCGCCCAAGCTGCGCTATCTCGTTGCCCCGACAGCCACGCAGACCCACCGCGCGGTCCGTCGAGCGCTCGAGCGCGCGGTGGAGATGAATCAGGACCAGCGGCATACCCTGGATCGTGCCGGGTTGGTTGCTTTGCTCGATTCGGTGCTGGCACGGGCGAAATGACGGCTGCCGAGCCGGTGCGGGTCGAGACGCCGCACGGAGGCGTCAGCGCCCTGTGGCTCGACCCGCCGGGAGCGGATCGCGTCTACCTCCTGGCACACGGAGCCGGGGCGGGGATGACCCACTCGTTCATGGCCGCGATGGCGCTGGCGTTTGCCGAAGCGGGTGTCGCGACGCTTCGGTATCAGCTTCCCTACATGGAGGCACGCTCCGGTCGGCCCGATTCGCCCGCCGTAGCGACTGCGGCGGTGCGCGCGGCTGCCGGGGTTGCGGAGCGACTGGCGGCCGGCCGGCCGCTCTTTGCGGGCGGCAAATCCTTTGGCGGGCGAATGACATCCACGGCCCAGGCCGAGATGCCGCTGGCTGGTTGCTTGGGACTGGTATTCCTTGGGTTTCCCCTGCATCCCGCCAAACGGCCAGCGACCAGTCGCGCGCAGCACCTCCGTCAGGTCCGGGTGCCGATGCTGTTCCTCCAGGGCACCCGCGATGAACTGGCGGAGACCGATCTGATTCGCGGGGTCGTTGCCGGGCTGCCGGAGACGGCAACGCTCCACGAGATCGACGGCGCCGACCATGCCTTTGCCGTCCTCAAGCGGACCGGCCGAACCGGTCAGGAAATCATCGTCGAACTGGCCCGGGTTGCGTCGGATTGGATGCGATCGGTGGCGGGAGGATCTGCTAGATTGCCGGTGTGACGTCTGATCCGATGGTGCCATCCGCTGCGCAATTGAGCGCTATCGAGGCGGGGCTCGGGCCCCAGCTCGTACTCGCGGGCCCCGGGGCTGGCAAGACGTACTGCCTGATCGAGCGGATTCGCTACCTGATCCAGCACCACGGCATTGCCCCGGATCGGATCTGCGCGGTCACCTTCACGAATAAGGCCGCCGAAGAGGTGGCCTCCCGCCTGACGCGTGAAATGGGCGACTCCGCCGAAGCCGTGACGCGCTCGACGATTCACTCGCTCTGTGTTGCCATTCTGCGGAAGCATGGCAGCGTGCTCGGTCTGGAGCGAGGCTTCGGGATTGCCGACGAGGATTATCAGAAGGCCGTCCTTGGCCGTCTCCAGATCCCGCCGCGGATGCGTGGTTCGGTGCTGGCGCGGTTTGGGCTGCATCGGATGACGAGTCAGGAACTCTCGCCGGAAGACCAGTCGTTGTACCTCAGATATCGCGAGCGGTTGGACCGGTCCAGGATGGTGGACTTCGACGACCTCGTCGTGCTGACCGCCGGGTTGCTCACCGACCACGCCGAGGTACGCCGAGAGGTTGCGGGGCAGTGGGACTACCTCCTGGTCGACGAGTTCCAGGATCTCAACACACCACAGTACACCGTCATTCGCCGGCTGGCCGAAGCACATCGGAACATCTTCGCGGTAGGCGACGACGAACAGTCGATCTTCTCGTGGACCGGGGCCGACCCTCAGGTCATTCTCCGCTTCATGAACGACTTTGGCGTGACGCGCTATGTCGTGCTCGATGAGAATCGGCGGACGGCGCGGCAGATCTTCGAGTTTGCGCGCGCGCTGGTAGCCTGCAACGCGCCGCTGCTCGAGGAGAAGCGGGTCGTTGCCAGCCGTGAAACGGCGCATCCCGTCGAAGCCCGGTCGTTCGGCGAGGATCTGACCGAGTTGCGCTGGTTGCTGGCCGATCTCAAGCGGGATCGCGCCGAGGCCGGCTTGCCGTGGGGAGAGTATGCCGTCCTCTATCGCAAGCACGCGATCGGCGACTATCTCGAGGGTGCGCTGATGCGGGCCGGTGTGCCGTGCCGGATGGCGCATGGGCGGGCTCTCTCCGACGATCCTGTGGTCGGCTACCTGATTGCTGCGCTCGGCGTGGTGGCCTATCCGGGTGACTCGGTCATGAGCGAGCTGTTCATTCGTCGGGTCCTTCCGGGCGCGCTGCTCGACATGCTCAGGAAGCAGGCGGATGCTGCCTCGGTCGACCTGGTAACGCACCTGCGCCGTAGGGCGACCGAGCTGCCGCCGACGGACGAAGAGGGCCGCAAGATCCGGCGGGCCCTGGCGACCATGAGCAATCTCGCGAGCTTGCCGCGCCGTCATGAGGAGCTGACTGGGCTGGTCGATGAGGTGCTGTCGCAGCGGGTTGGGGAGTATCAAACGCTGCTCGAGGAGAACGCTGATCAGCTCAGCGATCCTGTCGCGTCGGGTGCCGTGCGCCGTCTGGCGGAGGCACTCCTCGCGGTCCGCGCCGAGCGGCGGCGGGTGCTGCTGCCCGCAATGCAGGGGCTCGAGATCGGTTTGGCAGGCTTGCTGGGCGCAGCAGGGTTTCGCTGGGTCGATTACCTGTCGCTGATCGGCACCCCTGCACCCGGCGACTTCGTACTCGATCCGTCGCTTGGCGGGGAGCTCGGCTTTGCGCTCACCGTTTTCAAAGCGTTGCAGCTCGTTCAAGTCCGGTCGAGCGATTCGTTCCGGGACTTCACTGTGGTCGACCTCGAGACAACAGACAAGGATGCGGCGACCGCGGAGATCGTCGAGGTGGCGGCGCTGCGGGTTCGAAACTGGGTGGGTGTTGAAGAGTTCCACCGCCTGGTCAAGCCGAGGGTCCCGGTGGCACCGGGGGCCGCGCGGACTCACGGGTACTCCGAGCAGGATCTGGCGGCGGCTCCATACTTCGAAGAGATCTGGCCGGCGCTTCGCGATTTTTTAGGCGAGGATGTCCTGGTGGCACACAACGGGTACAGCTTCGACTTCCCGATTCTCAGGCGGATGTCAGGCGCCGAGTTCGCGACGTACGACACGCTGCCGCTGGCCCGCGCGCTCCGGGTCGGGAGTGCCAGGCTCGAGCACCTGGCCGAACGGTTCGGCATCGATCCGGGCGATCCGCACAAGGCCCTGTGGGACGTACGGACTCTGGCCAAGGTCTTCCGGAAACTCGAAGAGGAGCGGGTCTCGCGGCAGCGGCGGGTCACGCTGTCGAATGCGCTCGACTATCTCGGCCTGGTACTGGCGCTGGTCGACCCCGAAGCGCTGACCCCAGAGGCTGCGATGCTCAAGCAGCAGACCGCGGTCTATGCGCTGGGCCGGTATACCACCTGTCTCGATTTCTACCGCAGCGAGCGAGAGCGGGCCCGTGCCGTCCAGGCGCCGACCCTGGATGAGGTCATCGAACGCCTGGGCGGGCAGCAGCGGATGTTACGGATTCGCGCCGAGCGGAGCTCGGAACAGCGCTATCCGGCGGCGATGTCCCGGGTCAAGCGGCTGCTGGAGGGATTGGAAGCGATCGGGCTGGACCAGCAGATCACGGAGTTTCTCGCGCTTGTCGCGTTGTCACGCAGTGATGGGACCCAGGCCGATCCGGAGCGAGTCAACCTGCTCACCTTGCACTCGACCAAAGGGCTCGAATTTTCGCGAGTCTACATCGTGGGCGTCGAAGACACTGAGATGCCGGGAGGCCCTTCAGGCCGCCCGCCGAGTCTGGCAGAGATCGAGGAGGCGCGGCGGGTGCTGTATGTCGGAATGACGCGGGCCAAGGATCGGCTCGTGATGACGCGGGTCGAAGCGCGCGAGGGGAAGGTGACCGGGGGGCATCGGTTCTTCGATGAGATGGGTCTCGTGCCCGACCGCCTCCTGTTGAACTAGGCCAGCTTGGCCAGGCGCGCAATCATCGCCTCGGCAACGAGTGGCCCTGAGCCGGGTGTGTGGTCGTGCTTGAAGACCACGTAAGCTTCCGACCAGCCGAAGCCGCTCAGACGGCGGCTCCAATCCGACAGTTCGTCCTCGGTGTAATCGAAGCGGTGGAGTCGCGCATACCCCCACGTGGTGGTGGCGATTTGCGGGGTTTGCCAGTCGGGCTGGTCCGACAGGCAGAGCGCCACACCGTGATATCGCAGCAGCTCGCTGGCGCGGTCGTCGTCGAACCAGCTCTGGTGCCGGAACTCGACGGTAACGGCCCAGTGTTTCGGCAGCTCGGTCAGGAACCGCTCGAGACGGTCGAGGTCGCGCTTGAGATGCGGCGGAAGCTGGAACAGTGTGGGGCCAAGTCGAGGACCCAGCACGGCCACGGTCCGGGCCAGAAAGGCGACCGTCTCGCCGGTGTCTCGCAACTGGGCGTAGTGGGTAATCCGCTGGTTCGCCTTGACTGCAAACCGAAACTCCTCCGGTACCTGCGCCGCCCAGGCCAGCAGGCTCTTTTCCTGTGGCATCCGGTAGAAGGTGTTGTTGAGCTCCACCATCGGCAGTCGGCTCGCGTAGGCCGATAGCATCTCGGCATCTTTGAGCTTGACCGGGTAGAACGGGCCCTTCCACTCCTTGAAGGCAAAGCCGCTGGTGCCGACGCGCCAGACTGTCACGAAGCCTGGCGCTTCTTGCCGCGCTTCTTGTCGCCTTCGTCCGACTCGTCGTCGGCTCCGCGGGCCAGGCTGGCTTTGAGCGCCTCCATCAGGTCGATGATCTTGCCGCCCGCGTCCTGCGCGGGTTCGGCGGTGATCTCGTGGCCCTCGACCTTCTTCTGGATCGCCTCTAGGACCCGGTTTCGCACTTCGTCCTTGTAACGGTCAGGATGGAACTCGTCCGTAGCTGCCTGCTCGATCAGCTGCTTGGCCAATTTGAGCTCCGCTGCCTTGACCTCGCCCTCGCCAAGGGGAACCTCGGTCGCTGGTTTGAGCTCTTCGGCGTAGTGGAGCTGCTCCATCAGGAGCACTCCATCGAGCGGGCGGAGCAGGACCAGGTGCTGGCGACCGCGTGCTGCGTACTGACCGAGGGCGGCTCGACCGGTTTCTTCCAGGGCTTTGCCGAGCAGGCGGTAAGCTCGGTCGCCGCCTTTGTCGGGGCCCAGGTAGTACGACTTGTCGAGGTAGCGGCGATCGACCTGGTCGAGCGGCACGAACTCGAGGATGTCGATCGTGTTGGTGGCTTTCTCGTCGAGCGCCTTGATTTCTTCCGGGGTAAAGACGGCGTACTGGTCCTTGGCAAACTCGTAGCCCTTGACCATCTGATCCCGGGGGACGACTTCCTCGTCTTTCGGGCAGATGTACTGCTGCTTGAGCCGGGTGCCGCACTTCTTGTGGAGCAGGTTGAACGAGATCCCAGCCGAGGATTCCGAGGATGAATAGATGTGGATCGGAACCGAGACGAGGCCGAACGAAATCGTGGCAGTGCCAATGGATCGGGCTGGCATAACGTCCTCACACACGTTTGGACTTGGAAGCTACTGGGGTTTGCCCCGCTTTGAAAACTGCAGGGGCCGTGCGCCCGGACCCCGAGCCGGGAACGCGAAACGAGGGGCCGGTTGATTACCGGCCCCTCGTTTTCAGACCCCCCCAACTCCTGGCTACGCCCCGTTGGACTCCTTGGTGGGGTGCGGCCAACAGGTGGTCTGGCCGTAGGGGCGGGCGGTGAACGGATTCGATACCTGAGTCGAGCCGTTGGCGCCCTTCCAGGGCAACTGTCTGCGGAGCAGGTCGGCCAGCCGATGTCCGCCTTCGAAGGCCAGTTCCATTTTCCGCTCGTTCATGACGTGGGCAATGGCCTGGGCCTGGGTCGAAGCAGAAAGCGGGGCAAGGCTAACCTCGGCACGACGGTCGTTGAGGATCGTCATGGCCGCGCTGACCTGATTTTGCTCTGCCAGGGCCTCGGCCCGAATCAGCTGTGCCTCGCGATAGCTTGCCAGGCGGATTGGCGTCTGGAGTGCGGTGTACTTGTTGCTCACCCAGAGAGCGATGGTCGGGTTGAAGGCGCCGCGGTTGGCGTCAACGACCTGCAGTCGCGGGTCTCCCGTGTTGCGGTACGACAGCGCGACCGTGTACGCGCCAAGGTCGTTGCCGTTCCGGTAGATGTCATTCCACCGCCGGGTGTTTTCAGCGCCGCGGTCGGCGTCCTTGACATATCCTGCCGGCACTTGCTGAGCTATGGTGGCGGCTTCTCCGTACTTCTTGAGCATCAGCTTGGCGCGCGCGAGGCCGACGCGGGACATGTTGACGATGTCGGTGTTCCCGGCTTGCTGCGCGATGGTAATTGCTTCCGTGAACCGCTGTTCTGCGAGCGTCAGGGCGGCTGCGGGTGCCTGAGCCGCCGCGCCATCGAACGCCACCTGGCACCAGGTTTCTCCCATGAATTGATAAGCGTAGCCACCGAAGGCCCTGACCTGGGCCATCAGCGACCTGCGGTTGGGGACATCGGTATCGCTCCAAGCCTCCAGCCGCCGGTAGATGTCCTCCGACTGGAACCGGGCGGTCTGGAGCGTCAGCTGCATTCCGAAGCCGCCGTCATCACAGGAGGATACGACGTAGTTGTCCTCGTCCGCCCCGATGGTCCGCTCGCCCCAGTTGGCGAGCGGGACGTTGGAGTTGGCGGTTTCCCACTCGTCGGAATGGAAGGACGATCCGGCCGAGTGGTTGCTGTAGGCGCACTCCAGATCGCTGATAACGCTCCGTGCCAGCACGTTGGCAAGGGCGGCGTTATCGATTTGTCCGCTCGGAATTCGGCCGGGATACTCGACCTCGAGCAGGTTGTCGCAGGCTCCGAGTGCCAGGACGGTTCCCAGGGCAATGGCGGTGGCCGCACCCTTGCCCAGGCGCCCGGACCGAGCCTCGAATGACGATGACGATTGCATGTCAGGCATCTCCCGATCGCGGGTCAGAAAGTGAACCGAATGGTGGTCCGGAACCGGGCCAGCTGCGGCCAGGATTCCTGGGTGTACCCGAAGTTGCCGGTATTGTCGAAGGTCCGGTTGCCCATGATCTCCGAGTCGACGAACTTGACGCCGAAGACTTCGCTCTGGGCCCGCCAAAGTGTCAGCAGGTTTTCACCCGAGACGGTGATGGCGCCCCGCGAAGCGCCCAGCCACCGGTTCACGCTGGGAGGCAGGTCGTAGGTGGCGGATAGGATGCGCAGCTTGGCGAACCCGCCCTTCATCATGCCCAGCACACCGACGCTGTTCGGGTCGCCAAGCAGGAACTGTGTACCCAGGTAGCCCGAGACGATTTCACTGGTCCCTTTGAGCACCGCTTCCGAACTCAGGAAGAAGGCGTGGATCGCGGCGACGTCGCCGACCAGGGCATGGTTGCCGCCCAGATAGTCGACCATGCCCAGCAGCCTGAGCCGCTGACCGAGTCGGACGTTCGCGCTGACACTGCCGTTCCACGATGGGGTTGGGCGACCGTGGAAGAGACGTGGCGCATTGGCGCAGGGAACCACTGATCCGTCGCCCTCTCCCAGCTCGGTTCCGCCCTCGCACATCGGGTCGAATCCCACCGGAAGCGGGATCCCGATGTTGAGGGGTTGGATATTCGAGCTCACCACCCGCTTGAAGAAGTACGACGATGGGGCGAAGCCCTCCACGTTCCACTGCTGGATGAAGCCGCTGCCCACGAATGCGGGCGGAGTGCCGCCCATATCCGTGATCTTGCTGTCGTTGGTGGCGAAGGTCGCCCGGAGGTCGAGCCCAACATTTCGAGAGTTGAGCACGGTCCCGTCCACGGCCAGCTCGATGCCCTTGTTGCGGGTCTCGCCGATGTTGAGGAACTGGCTGCCGGGGAATCCGCGCGACGGCCGGAGCGGCAGCGAGAGAATCGCGTCCTTGACCTTCTTGTCGTAGTAGGTGAACTCGATGCCCAGACGCTGGTTGAAGAATCCGGCGTCGAATCCGAACTCGGTTTCCTGCCCGATTTCAGGCTTGAGGTCCGGGTTGCCGAAGTTCTGCGGAGTCACACCGCCCTGTCCGCCCGTGCCCAGCGCCGGAGCGTAGGTCTGAATCGCGGAGAAGACGTCGGGCTGCTGCCCCGCCTTGCCCCACGCTCCGCGGACTTTGAGTTGAGAGAATAGCCCGCTGTTGGCAAGGAACGGCTCTTCCGACAACACCCACGAGACGCTGAACTTCGGATAGTACACGGCATTGAAGTTCTCGCCGAAGGCGCTGTTGTCGTCGCCCCGGACAGCGGCCGTGAAGAAGAACCGGTTGTTGAAGGCCAACTGCTCCTGTACATAGGCTCCGAACGTCTTGTTCTCCAGGAACTGCTCCTCGGCCGTGATCGTCGAGCCGCCGCTGATGTCGGACGGGCCGGGGATCGCGAAGTTGGTGCCCGAACCCGACACGATATCGAACTGCTTGTAGTAGTACTGCACACCTGCCGAGGTCGTTGCCACGAGCTTGCCGAGGGTTACGTCGGCCGAGGCGCCGTAATCCAGGGTCAGGAAGGTGGAGCGGTTCTGGAGCACACTTCGCTCTCCGTTGCTCGCCGTGAAGAACGGGCGCCGTGCAGTGGGGTGCTGCTCTACCAGCAGCGACGACTTGTTGTTGACGAAGTCGGGGCCCAGGGTCAGCCGGTGCCGGAGCCAGCTGAACGGCCGGTGGTTGAGCTGGAGCGAGAACGTGGTCCGGTCCACGTTGTCGAGTCCCTGCACTTCGTCGTAGTCTTCGGGCCGGTAGAACTGGAAGCCGCCGCCCCCGTCGTTCCAGCCGGTATTGTTCGGGCTGGCCGGGTCGGGTTCGCAGCCCGGGAAGTTGCAGGCCCAGATGATCGAGGTCGTGATCGGCTGAAAGCCTGAGGCACCGCGGAGCCGGGAACGGATAGCGCCCAGGCTCAGGTCGACTTTGAACTTGTCGTTCGGCGCGGAGTAGGTCAGGTTGGCTCGGGCCGAGTACTTGTTCTGCCAGTTGTAGTCGACCGGGCCTTCGTCCCGGTTGAAGTCACTCGAGAAGAAGTAGCGCAGCTGGTCGGTGCCGCCGCTCAAGCTGGCGCCGAAGCCAACCGGACTGCCGGTTCGGAAGATGGCAGGATAGCCGTTCTCCCGACGCCAGTTCAGGACGTTGAATTCTTCCACCGTCCCGGCCCGGGAGTAGTAGTAGTTGGACGGGTAACGGCCCTCGGGATTCGCCAGCCAGGCGGCACCGGCATCGGCCCGGACTTCGAAGGTGGGCCGCCCCGCTTTGCCTCGCTTGGTAATGATCTGGATCACCCCGTTCGAGGCCTCGGTGCCATAGATCGTTGCTGCCGAGGGCCCTTTCAGGACCTCGATCGACTCGATCTCTTCGGGGTTGATGTCATTGATTCGAGATGGCGCCTCCTGGCCGTTGAAGGCGAGGCTTCTGGCGGCCGCCTGGTTGCTGACGCGGACGCCGTCGACATAGACCAGCGGCTCGTTCGAAAGACTCAGGCTGCCTGAGCCTCGAATCCGGGTTACCCCGCCGCTTCCGACCGCCCCGCTGGCGCGGATGACTCTCACGCCGGGCACGTTGACCGACATCATGTCCTGGAGCTTGGCGGGCGGGCCGGCTAAGGCCAGGGTATTGGCCACGTCGATGCTGCCCACCACGTTGCCCAGGGACCGCTTCTGCGCTTCGCCAGCGGTCCCGGTAACGATGACCTCATCCAGCTTCACCACCATCTCGGTGAGTTGGACCTCGATCGGTGCCCCCCCAACCGGAGCGTCGGCGTTGGTAGCCTGGTAGCCGATGCGGGTGATCCGGAGCCGAGCGGTCGTACCGCTCAACCCGGTCAGCCGGAAGTCGCCGCGGACGCCAGTCCGCGCGACCTGCCCCCCTCCGTCGACAGCGACCCGGGCGTCTGCCAGTGGTCGTCCGCTCTTCGAGTCAACGACAGTACCTGAGACAGTGCCAGCTTGGGCATGGACCGGCGCACCAAAAGCCCCCACCGTGGCGAGGCCAAAGGCCGCGCCCAGGAAGAGGGACGAGGTACGCCGGACTGCCCACACGAATGGATGGACCATGGGTCCTCCGCGAGGGTTGGGCGAACTGCTGGATTGGGATTCGGAACTGTACACAACACTGCACACAGAACTGAAAAGCGCAAGAGGGGGGTGTTGCCGACCCTTCTGCACTGGTCGGTTAGTCACGTGCCGAGCCGAGTGCTCGGCCGCGGCCGCGGCGCCCGGCCGGGCCCTATATTTCGCCTATGGCCGACGACGACCAGTCCTCACCTTCGCCCGCTGAGCAGCTGGCCGCATACCGGGCCAAACGCTCGGCCGATCGCACGCCGGAACCGTTTGGCGGCGCCGCGGTTCCGGCCCGCGCCAAGGCCGGCGGCCTGTTCGTGGTGCACAAGCACGCCGCGCGGCAGACCCATTTCGATTTTCGCTTCGAGATGGACGGGGTACTCAAATCGTGGGCGGTTCCTCGCGGCCCCTCGTACAGCCTCTCCGACAAGCGCCTCGCGGTGCGGGTGGAAGACCATCCGCTCGAGTATGGTGATTTCGAGGGCATGATTCCCGAGGGGAACTACGGCGCCGGCGCCGTGATCGTGTGGGATCGCGGCGAATGGGTGCCGCTCGAAGACCCGCGGGCCGGAATGGAAAAGGGCAAGCTGCTGTTCGAGTTCCGGGGCTACAAGCTGCGCGGGCGCTGGACGCTCGTCAAAATCAAGAAGAGCGAGCGTGACTGGCTGCTCATCAAGGAGCGGGACGCCTGGGTCAAGGACCCGGGGGAGGACTTTCCTCAGGAATCGGTCCTGTCAGGACTCACGGTCGAAGACTGGATGGCTGGACGGACCCCGGCCGACGTGCTGCGCAACGAACTGCTTCGCCTCGATGCGCCGCGCGGTGTGGTGGATGATACGGTCGGCGTGATGCTGGCCGAACCGGCGGACGACGCCTTCACCAAAGACGGCTGGCTCTTCGAACTCAAGCTGGATGGGTATCGGCTGATTGCCTGCCATCGGGGAGGCGAGTCCATTCTGCGCACCAGGAGCGGTGGTGACTACACCGCGACATTTCCCGAAGTGGCTCGCGCCGTTCGAGCCCTGCCCCTGAGCCACGTCGTTCTCGACGGTGAGGTCGTGGTGCTCGATGGCAAAGGGCGTCCCAGCTTTGCGCTGCTGCAGCGCCGTGGGTTGCTCAGCCGGCCGCTCGACGTACGTCGGGCAGAGGTCGAGCTGCCGGCAACCTATTACGCCTTCGACCTGCTCGGTTTCGAGGACTTCGACCTGCGCCCGCTGCCGCTGCTGGAGCGGAAGCGCCTGCTTCGGATGATCCTGCCGCCGCTCGGTCCGATCCGGTACCTCGATCACATCGAGCGCGAGGGCGATGCGGTGCTTGCCCAGGTGCCGACGTTGGGGGTCGAGGGCATCATTGCCAAGAAGGCTGACGCGCCCTACCGGGCAGGGCGCACCTCGGCCTGGCGGAAGATCAAGGCCGAGCAGACCGGCGACTTCGTGGTTGTCGGCTTTACCGCCCCCAATGGATCGCGCGGTGGGTTCGGTGCTCTGCAGCTGGCGGATCGGGTCGACGGACAGCTCGTCTATGCCGGTCGGGCGGGGACGGGGTTCTCCGAAGCGCAGCTGGCAGAATACCACGCCGAGCTGGTGCCGCTGATTCGCGCGACCCCCGCCTGCCTCGGTCCGGTTGCTCTACCGGGCGCGGTTCCGCTCGCCGCCGATGAGATACCTGGCACGAAAACAACGACGTGGGTGGAGCCACGGTTGGTGGCAGAGGTGCGGTACCGGGAATGGACGCCGGATGGCTTGCTCCGGCACCCCGCGTTTCTGCGGATGCGCAACGACAAGACGCCCGAGCAGTGCGATCGGCAGGGTTGGTCGAGTGCACCCCCGGAGGAAGCGACCGATCCGGTGCAGGCCGCCTCGGACGAGATCAAGGAGGCGCCGGTTGCCAAGACGGTCGCCTTCTCGAATCTGAAAAAAATCTTCTGGCCGGAGGAGGGATACACCAAAGGCGACCTGGTCGACTACTACCGGGCCATTGCACCGTGGCTCTTGCCCTACCTCAAGGATCGGCCCGTCGTGCTGACACGGTATCCTGACGGGATTGCGGGAAAGTCGTTCTATCAGAAAGACGCACCGGAGTTTGCGCCGGCCTGGATTCAGACCGTGCCGATCTGGAGCGAAGATACCCAGCGTGATGTGCGCTACTTCGTGGCCAATGACGAGGAGACGCTGCTCTACCTCGCCAATTCCGCAGCCATTCCGCTGCATATCTGGGCCAGCCGGGTTGCCTCGCTGGAACAGCCGGACTGGTGTGTGATCGATCTCGATCCGAAGGAAGCGCCGTTTCTCGAGGTTGTGGCGATTGCGCGAACGCTCTATCGAATCTGCACCGACGCCGGGCTGCCGAGTTACGTCAAGACGACGGGTAAGACCGGCCTCCACATCCTGGTTCCGCTGGGTCGTCAGCTCACCTATGAGCAGTCGCGCACCCTGGGTGAGCTCTTGTCCCGGCTGGTGGCGCGCGAGCATCGTGATACCTCGACGATCGTTCGCCAGGTTACCAAACGGGGTGACAAAGTCTATCTCGACTATCTCCAGAACCGCCGGGGACAACTGATCGTGGCACCTTACAGCGTCCGCCCTCTTCCCGGTGCGACGGTTTCGATGCCGCTCGAGTGGGACGAAGTCAACGATGACCTGGAGGCGCGGCGTCGGACCTTCACGATCAAGACTGCGGTGGCACGAATGGAGACGCTGGGCTACGACCCGGTGCGTCCGGTCCTCGATCAGCGACCCGACCTTTCCAAGGTGCTCGAGCGGCTGGCACTGCAACTCGGCGCCGGTTGAAACGGGCACAACAGATTGCGACCTCGCTAGATTGTCGCGATGCTGATCGCGACCTGGAATGTCAATTCGATCCGAGCCCGGCTCGATCGCCTCGTGGCCTGGCTTCGGCGGACCGGGCCCGACATCGTCTGTCTTCAGGAACTCAAAGTGCCGGACGACGATTTTCCAATCGAGGTGCTGGCCGCCGAGGGCTACAACTCGGTGTTCCACGGCCAGCGCACCTACAACGGCGTGGCGATCCTGAGTCGGCACCCGCTTGCCGATGTGACGATGGGCATGGGCCCTGGGACCGACGACCCGCAGGCTCGACTGATCTCGGCTACCGTTCAAGGGGTGCGGATCATCTCCGCATACTTCCCGAACGGGCAGACGGTTGGCAGCGACAAGTGGCTGTACAAGCTGGCCTGGATCGCAAGGCTTCGGGACCATCTGGCCGCGACGTATCGCCCGACGGACGAGCTGCTCCTCTGTGGCGATTACAACGTGGCGCCGGATGAACGCGACGTTGCGCGACCGGAGGAATGGCGTGCCAGCGTGCTCTGCCACGACGATGCGCGGCTGGCGTTGAAGACTCTCAGTGACTGGGGCTTGATCGACACGATGCGTCTGCACGATCCGGGTCCGGGACCGTACACCTGGTGGGACTATCGGCTGCTGGCGTTTCCCAAGGGGAACGGTCTTCGGATCGACCACATCTTTGCGACTCCGTCGGCTGCCGAGAGAACCCGCCGGGCCTGGGTCGATCGGGACGAGCGCAAGGGGAAGCTGCCCTCCGATCATGCCCCCGTCCTGATCGAGACTGACTCTGCCGGCTGAGCATCACAGACACTCATTCAACGACTGCCCATGCTGACCACTCTATTCGCATTTGCTCTGGCTCTGGCGCCTGACACCGCTCGCTACGTTGTCCTGAATCATGGGCGTCCGGCCGGCGAGATGGTCGTCGTCACCGGCGGCGATTCGGCCGCGGTGCGTTTCGTCTACCAGGATCGGCAGCGGGGCCCGCGGGTGCAGGTGCGCTATCGGTTTGGGTCCGACGGCACGTTGCTGCTGCGGGAAGCGGCGGGCCTGAGTGCCGCAGCCCAGCCAGTCAGTGTCGCCGAGCGGTTTGAGCTGAGCGGCGGCGAGGCGCGCTGGAGCGGGGGCGGTGAAAACGCCCGGGCGCGGGCGGAAGCGGGTGCTTTCTATCTGCCGAGGGGTGGGACTCCGTACGATCGAGCCCTGCTCGCGGCGCATCTGCTCAGGCAGCCGAATCGGTCTGCCCGGCTGCTCCCGGTCGGTACGGCTTCTGTCGAGATCGTGGCTGATACGGTAGTCCGCCTCGGCGCGCGGAGCGCTCGGGTTCGGCTTGCCGCGATTCGTGGTCTCGGGTTCGACGATGCCGCTGTCTGGCTCGACGAGGGGAACCGATTCTTCGCGAGCGACGCCGCCTGGTTCATTACCGTGCCGGTCGAGGCCGTACCCGTGTTACCGGCCTTGCGGGCCGTCGAGAAAGCCTGGCGGGCCCGGCAGTCTCAGGCGGTTGCGGCGCGGCTGGCGCCGGCGGCGTCGAACGCGCTCGTGATCCGGAATGGTGATGTTTTCGATGCGGAACGTGGCCTGATGCGTCCGCGCACGACGGTAGTCGTCGAGCATGATCGCATCACCGCCGTAGGACCGGCCGACTCGATCCGGGTTCCGGCCGGCGCGCGGGTGATCGATGCAACCGGAAAGACGGTGATTCCGGGGCTCTGGGACATGCACACACACCTGATGCTGGGCAGCGAAAGCAATGGGTTGCTGCACCTCGCAGCGGGAATCACCACGGTGCGTGATGTTGCGGCCGATTTCGGTATCGCGGTCGATCAGCGGGCCAGGACCGAGGCAGGGTCTTTGCTTGGTGCGCGGATTCTGCTGGCAGGCTTTCTGGAAGGTCCCGGGCACTGGGCCGGCCCGTCCGACGCGCTGGCCGGCTCGGTCGAGGAAGCCCGGACCTGGATTGCCCGCTACGACTCGGCCGGGTACCGCCAGATCAAGCTGTATAATCTGATTCATCCCGACCTGCTGCCAGCGATTGCGCAGGAAGCCAAGCGTCGCGGCATACGGTTGTCGGGCCATATTCCTCGAGGGCTTTCGGTGCCGGCGGCCGTTGCGCTCGGCTACGATGAAGTCCAGCACGCGGCGAGTCTGATCTCTACCTTCTACCAGGATTCGCTCTACGTTCCCTCGATGCGTGCGTATTCCCAGGTGGCAGCAGCCGTCGCACCGACCTTCGATGCGAACTCAGTCGAGATGACTCGGTTGATCGATCTGCTCAGGAATCGCGGCACCGTGGTGGATGGCACCTTCAATCTCTGGCAGGATCGGTCCCGACTGCTGCCGGATGGCAACGATCCCGTCTTCGGCCCGACGATCGACTGGTTGCCACCCGTGCTGCAACGCAGCTACCGTGCAGGGGGTGGCGGGTCGCCGGAGGAGGTCGGGCGCGCCCAGGCGGCGAGTGCCACCTATCGGGCGATTCTCAAGCGACTCTTCGACGGTGGGGTAACGCTGGTGCCCGGTACCGACAACCTTGCCGGGTTTTCGCTGCATGGCGAGCTCGAGATCTACGAGCGGGCTGGGATTCCGGCGGCCAACGTCCTGCAGATTGCCACGCTGGTTTCTGCCCGGGTCATGAAGGAGGATCGCGACTACGGCAGCATCGAGGTCGGTAAGATCGCGGACATCGCAATCGTGGCCGGGCGGCCCGCCGAGCGGATCACGGATCTCCGCCGGGTGGAGCAGGTGATCCGGGCGGGGCGGCACTACACGGTGGCGGATTTGCACCGGCAGATCGGCGTCACGTCCAAGCGCTAGAGTCCCGACGTACGGGATCGGGTCTTGGGTTCAATGCATCGCGCAGAGGGAGGCGAGCGCTCACTACCTGGGATCGGCCTAAGCTGCCGGGGGCTGGGAAAGGGGGTATCTTTCGGATTCTCCTGCATCTGAGGTTTCCGTGTCCCGTTTCGCTCGTCGCGCGGCGCCCCTCGCTCTGCTGCTGGCGCTGGTCCCGCTAGTCCCTGCTTCTGCTCAGCGAACCGTCAAACCGGTTCTGCACGGTCGTCACTGGGTTGCCATTACCGGCAAGCCTCTTGGGGCAACGGCCGGCGCCATGATTTTTCAGCGGGGTGGCAATGCGGTCGACGCCGCCTGCGCCATGCTTGCGGCGGTCTCCACCATGTGGGACGTGCTGAGCTGGGGCGGTGAGACGCAGGCTCTGATCTACCACCCCGAGCTCAAGAAGGTCATCGGCATCAACGCCCTCGGCGTGGCGCCCACCGGTGCGACGGTCGACTTCTATCGCAGCAAGGGGCATCAGAACTACCCGCCAGAGTTCGGACCGCTCGCCGCGGTGACGCCCGGGACACCGGGCGGAATCATCACCATGCTGGCCGAGTATGGCACCATGAGCCTCAAAGACGTGCTGGCACCCGCGATCGAGATGGCAGACGGGTATCCGATCGAGGCGCAGACGGTGGCCAGCATCGAGAGCCGGACCAAGATGCTGGAGCAGTGGCCCTACTCGAAGGCCGTGTTTCTGATCAACGATGGCAAAGGTCCCAATGCCGGTCAGATCTTCCGCCAGCCTGACCTGGCCGCGACCCTCCGGAAACTGGTCGAAGCGGAGCAGCAGGCCCTCAAGCGGGGCAGGAGCCGTAAAGAGGCGATCTACGCAGCATACGACCGCTTCTACAAGGGAGACATCGCGGCCGAGATCGCGCGGAGCACTCAGGAACAGGGTGGCCTGATTACGACCCAGGATCTGGCCAACTGGAAGGTCAAGATCGAGGAACCGCTGTCCGTGTCGTACAAGGGCATTGACGTCTACAAGCTGCAGGAGTGGCAGCAAGGGCCGGCCCTGCTCCAGGCGCTCAATATTCTCGAGAACGTCGACGTCAAGTCGATGGGGTATAACTCGACGCGGTACATCCACACCATCTATCAGGCGATGAGCCTGGCGTTCGCGGATCGGGATTTCTACTACGGCGATCCGTCGTTCGACCCGCGCCCGCCGATCAAGGGGCTGCTCTCGAAGGACTACGCCAAGCAGCGCTTCGGCACCATCAACTGGGAGCGGAACGACTCGACCATCAAGCCGGGCGACCCCTATCCCTTCCAGGGGGGCAGCAACCCGTTCACCTCGATTCTTTCCCGGTGGCCTCCCAAGCCCAAGACGCCGCCGGCCAGCACGGACCAGAGTGGCTCGAGCGGGCTGGCTCAGATGACGTACGATGAGGCCTTCCGGGCCGGAACGACGTCGATCCAGGCTGCGGATGCGAAGGGCTGGGTCGTCTCGATTACGCCGAGCGGCGGCTGGATTCCGGCGGTCATTGCCGGGAAGACGGGTATTGGGCTGAGTCAGCGGGCTCAGAGCTTCGTGTTCGATCCGGAGGAGAGCCCCTTCAATGTGATCGAGCCGGGTCGTCGCCCGCGGGTCACCCTCACGCCCACCCTGGCGCTCAAGGAGGGGCGTCCCTTCGTCTCATTCGCGGTGCAGGGGGGCGACACCCAGGATCAGAACCTGCTTCAGTTCTTCCTCAACATGGTCGAGTTCGGAATGAACGTGCAGCAGGCAGCTGAGGCGGCCAACATTGCGAGCTACCAGATGCGGAGCTCGTTCGGTTCGCATGAGTCGCGGCCGGGCCGGATCACGCTGAATGATGCGGTGCCCGGTTGGGTGCGGGCGGACCTGCAGAAGATGGGGTACAACCTGAACTTCGCGCCGCGCACCTCGGGTCCCATCAACGCGATCTTCTTCGACTGGAAGCACGGCAGTTTTTGGGGCGGTTCCAGCCACGACGGCGAGGATTACGGCATCGCATGGTAGCTGGGGATCGCTGCCGTATTCGCTGCATCCTGTCCTGCTTCTGCTGCGCTCACGTCGTCAGGTGGATCCGCCTGACGACGTGAGCGTTTTCAGCAGGCGATACCAGGAGGTCGAGGCTCGATGAAATGCCTCGACACCCGCTCGTTCTGCCCGTGCGCTCTGCGGTCGTTGATGTCCTGGAAGATTGCGCTGATGCCATGTCCGGGATGTCGGCATTGCGGACGTAAAGGCGGTCGATGGTTGTTGCGCGCCGTCAGCTCGGAGGTAGCAGACGCCATCTCGGCCGCCTGCTCCGCAAAGGCTGTCGCCTTTCCGTCAACCAGGGAGCCGCCACCGCATCGCGTTGCTGTCGGTCTCCACGCTGGCAGTGAGGAACCTTGTGGTCAAGCCAGACGGCGGCTCCGGCGCCCGGAAAGCCGCTGGCGAATCCAGACCTGATGGCGATGGGCCCAGCTCAGGACCCGCATGACCCAGACCAGCCAGTCCGGTGCGGGGCGTACTGGCCCTGAGGGGATTCCGGCGAAGCCCTGGGCAATGGCCCACTGGCGAACCGGTTCCCAGTCGAAGCGCCAGATGTCGTCGAGCCAGAATTTTCGGGACCCATGCGTCTGAAAGGCGCGCAACACCTCGACATCGTACCAGTGATACTCCGGGTCGTCGACCGTCTGCATGTCGATACCGTCGACTTCCCAGCGGTCGAACCAGCCTGCCTGGGAGGCCTCGATCCGACCTTCCCAGGTAAAGTCGACATGGTTGAGGTAGCGCAGCCGGCGCTTGAACACCGGGGGACAGCTGCCCAGGACGTTCTCCATTACGCTGTACCAGCGCAGCTTCGACGCCATGGCGGTGGTGCGAAGCGGGGCGTAATGGAGCAGCTTGATGCTGTTGAGTTTGAGCCGCGGCGCACCTGCCGGCAGGGGGATTCGACCGCTGTGGATCAGTCGTCCCTGGTGCGGCGCGCCGTCGTCGACGTAGCCGAACGGCCGCCAGCGATCGTGGCGCATGCAGCGATCAGGCGTCAGCAGCAGATCGATCAGCTCGAAGCAGAGGACGGTCCCCGGCGCGGCGTGCCGCATGGTCTGCCAGCCGAGCGAGGTGGGCGCATCGGCGGCGATGATCTCGTCCGCATCGAGCGCCAGCAGGACCTTGGGACCTGGAACGAGGCGGCGCGCCTCGTCGATCAGGAGCCCCTGCCGGGTGGCTTCGCTGAACCCGGTATCCGGGTTGGCAATGACCGTGACGTTCGGATACCGTGCGGCAATAGTGCGACTCTCGTCGGTCGATCCCTGGTCGGCGAGGATGACCTGGTCGGCCAGTCGGGTGGTTACGGCAAGAAACCGGTCGAGAATCCACCCCTCGTTTCGGATCGGTGTCAGGACGACGAGAGGAAGTGGAGAAGGGGGCATGGAACCTGGTGACCGGGGAACGCGCTGGTGCTGCCAACTTAAGGTTCAGCAGGGGGCGGCAGCAAGCAGCCTGGTCACGAGGCGGGTGGGAACAACGAGAGGGGCAACCGGTTGGCTGCCCCTCTCGAACGTTCAGCGGCTTGGTACCCGCGTTAGTTCTCGACCAGGATCAGGAATTTCGAGTTGGTCCAGAACTGCTCGGGGTTCGAGATCTGCAGTGTCCCGCGCACTCGGCCGTTATTGTCCTGACTGACGTTGGCGTAGGCAATGTTCTGATTCGTCACCACCCGGTACTGCTTGTCCGGGCGCGGCAGCGGAATCTCGGACGTCTGGCGCCGGTCGATGGCCGTGAACATCGACGGGTCGAGGTTGTCCGCCGGCTTCAGGGTCTCGCCGGTGCGGGTGACCAGGAGGAAGCGGGTGCCGCCGACCTCTTTGATGATGCCGCGGTCCTTGAGTTCCTGCTTGGTGCCGATGACGTAGTAGACGGTGTTCTCGCGCGTGGTCATGGCGGAGACGGTGTCCTGCAGGACCGTCTTTTCCTCGGTGAGCGCGACGACCTGGGCCCGGCTGGTGTTGAGCTCGGACTCGAGGTTGGCGATGGTGCTCTTCTGATTGTCGACCATCGAGTTGAGGCCGTCAATGGTGGTCTGGAAGTCGGCCAGCACGACGCGGAAGCTGTCGGACTCGGCGGTCAGGGCCCGGATCCGACGCTGGCTGGTGGCCAGCCGGCTTTCGCTGTTCTTGACGCGGGCGGTAAGATCCTTGACCTTCTTGAGCACCAGGGCCCGGTCGCTGGGCGAAGCAGCCAGCTGGCTTTCGGGCGACACGACGGGCTCGACAGCCCGATTGCCGGTCCGGACGGTGGCAAGTTCGGTGTTGATGTCGGCGAGCAGCTTGGTCGTTTCCGCGAGGTCGCGGAACAGGCTGTCCTTGGTTGCCGACAGGGTGGTCATCTGTTGCACCTGAGTCCGGAAGAACTCGGTCGAATCCGACGGAATCGACTGCACCAGCTGCCCTCTCGGACCCGCGTTGCACGCGACAAGACCGGTCACTGCGACTAGGGCTACGAGACTGCGCTTCATATAATCCCCTCCTGGGATAACCGGCGGGACGATCCCGCCTGACGCGAACCGGGAAACATGCTTTAGTCGATGGTCAAAGCAAAGGGACGCCTGAGTGGCCGACCCTTGCACACACCCGGTCGGGTGCGTCGCCTTGACACCCCCCCCCGGGTGATTCCGATCTTCTTGAAGGACAAGGGTTTGTCGTTTCAGGTGATGCTTGGTCCGGTCAGTCCCGCTTTCACTGAGGTTTCCCTATGACCCGCTCCTGTATGTGGTTGCTGGTGGTGTCTCTGGTCGCGGGCTCGAGCGCCCTGTCGGCCCAAACGGGCTCGATAACTGGCCGAGTGTCGGACAGCACCAGGGGTGATGGCCTCGTCGCAGCCCAGATTCAGGTTCGTGATGTTTCGGGTCGAAACGTCGGCCAGGCGTCGACGGGTGCCAATGGTGTCTATCGGATCGACGGCCTCGTGGCCGGCACCTATGCAGTACTGGCCACGATGATTCCGTACTCGCCTCGGCAGGTGCGAGGGGTCGTGGTTGCGGCGGGCGGTACCGTCACCGTGGACTTCGCCCTTTCGAGCCAGGTTTACAACCTCTCAGAGGTGATGGTTACCTCGGTGTCCAAGGTGCCGGAAAAGCTGACCGACGCTCCGGCCAGCGTGACTGTGATCCCGGCGGTTCAGGTCCAGGAGCGTCCAGCCCTCACGGTACTCGATCACCTCAAGGCTGCCCCGGGCATCTCGTACTCCGAGGGTGGCCTGGTGCAGTCCAACATCGTGTCCCGCGGCTTCAACAATACGTTTTCCGGCTCGCTGCTGACGCTGATCGACAATCGGATGGCGGCGGTTCCGTCGCTCAAGGTCAATGTGGCCGGGTTCTTCCCGAATACGAACGAGGATATCGAGCAGATCGAGTTCGTGCTCGGACCAGGGGCGGCCCTCTACGGTCCGAATGTGACGAGTGGCGTGCTCAACATCATTACCAAATCGCCGATCACGTCGGCGGGCACGACGGTTTCGCTCGAGAGCGGCTTCCGCTCGAGTTCCAAGTGGGCGGAGGGCACCAACGCCTCTGACAACGGCGGGGGCTTGCTCCGGTTCGGATTCCGGCACGCGACGAGGCTCTCGGCCAAGGCGGGCTTCAAGGTGTCGGGTGAGTACCTGACCGGCAGCGACTGGCGCTACGCTGATCCGGGCGACACGCTGCGGACCCGGTCGAGGGATGATAACACCAAGATCAGCTGTACCCGGACGGCGACGGGGTGCCGGAATTTCGATATCCGGAAATGGAACGGCGAGTTCCGCTTCGATGTGCGGCCGGATGAGAACACGGAGTGGATCACCAGCTACGGACACAGCGAGGCCGTCAACCTGATCGAGCTCACCGGGCTTGGCGCCGGCCAGGCGCGCGACTGGCGCTATCAGAGCTTGCAGACGCGGTTCCGTCACAAGGACCTTTTCGCGCAGGTCTACGGAAACTTCAGCAACTCCGGTGGCACCTTCCTCCTGCGGGATGGTCAGCAGATTCTCGACAGCTCGCGCACCATGGCTGCGCAGATCCAGCACGGCTACAGTCTGGGCTCGCGGCAGACCTTCATTTACGGCGTCGACTATATCTTCACGGACGCGCGCACCGGCGGCACCATCAACGGGGCCAACGAGGCTGACGACGACATCAAGGAGGTGGGCGGCTACCTGCACAGTGTGACGCACCTGAGCCCGCGGGTCGACGTCGTGGCGGCGCTCCGGGTCGACAAGCACAGTCGACTGGATGATGCGGTCTGGTCGCCGCGGGTGGCGCTGGTACTCAAGCCGAACGAGACCAACAACGTCCGACTCACCTACAACCGCGCGTTCTCGACGCCGAGCAACAACAACCTGTTCCTGGACATCGCGGGCGGCGCCGCCGGGCCGTACACGGTTCGTGCTCTGGGGGTGCCACAGGGTGGCTTCCAGTTCCGGGCCGGGGGCGGGTGCGCTGGCGGGCTCAGCAGCCTCTGTATGCGGGCCATTCCGCTGCCGGGGAGCCCCACCCAGATTCTGCCGGCCAATGCCGCGGCGCTCTGGCCATTGGCGGTGGCGGTAATTTCACAGAACGCGGCTGTTCCTGCCCAGCTGCGTCAGCTCCTGGCCGCGGTGCCGGCCCCGACGACCCAGGTCGGCACGCAGCTTCGGCGGCTCAACACCACGACCGCCACCTTCCTCGATATCGATCCGGCCCAGGTTCAGGATATCGAGACCCTCAAGCCGAGCATCAGCAACACGTTCGAAGTCGGCTATAAAGGGAACATCGGCAACAAGGCACGGCTGGCCGTCGACTTCTACTACGAGCGCCGCGAAAACTTCGTCGGGCCGCTGATCGTCGAGTCGCCCAATGTGTTCTTTGACCGGACGTCGCTGATCGGGTACTTGACCGCGGCGTTCACGCCGACGCTGGGCGCGCAGGCCGCAGCGCAGGCCGCAGCGCAGCTCGGCACCGCCATGGCGGGTATCTCGGGCACCACAGGCGCTACGGGCACCCAGGGTATTCCCCTCGGTACCGTGGTGCCGAATAACTCGGCGCTTACCAACCGTCCGGACATCTTCCTGACCTACCGGAACTTCGGCGAGGTGGATCTCTTCGGCGCGGACATGGCGTTCGACTACATCGCCGATGACCGCTGGTCGATGGCGGCGACCTGGTCGGTGGTCAACAAGGACTTCTTCACGGCGGAGGAAGTCGGTGGCCCGACGCCGATTGCGCTCAACGGCTCGAAGAATCGGGGCACCGCGACGCTCAGGTACCGGAATGATCCGGCGGGATGGGCGGTCGAGGCTCGGGGTCGGTACACCAAGGGATTCCCGGTCAACTCAGGCGTGTACGTCAGTCCGCAGCGGTCGGACGGCAGCTTCGAGCCAACCGATTCGTACGCGCTGCTCGACCTCCAGGGCAGCATCCGTCCGCGGTTTTCCAAGAGGAACATGCTGATCGCTGTCGGGATCAACAACGTCTTCAATAAGGGCTACGCGACCTTCGTCGGCGTGCCGACGCTGGGACGGCTCGTGACCTCCAAGATCTCGTACACTTTCTAACTGGTCGGGGGTTACGGTCGGCGGGGCGGGCTTCGGTTCGCCTCGCCGACCTGTTTTCAGAATGGAGGTGCTTCTGAGCGTGTTGGAACGGTATCCGTCACTGCGGTACATCCTGCCGTTTGCCGTTTTCATGCTCTGGCTCGCCGTTGGACCGGCGCTGCCGGTGTCGCCGCGGGTCGAAGCGATCATCCGGACCGCAGTGCTCCTGGGCGTCATTCTCCTGGTGGCCCGGCCGGTGCTCAGCTTCCGGATGGAACGTCCGATTGCCACGGTGCTGGTTGGCATCGGGGTGTTCGTGCTGTGGATCCTGCCCGATCAACTCATGCCTGGCTATCGGGAGAGCGTGCTGTTCCAAAACGGGATTACCGGACGGGTGGAGAGCTCGATGGCGATCGAGGCGCGAACCGACCTCCTCGTGATCCTGCTGCGTTTTCTTCGGGCCGCGCTGATCGTGCCGATCGTCGAAGAACTCTTCTGGCGCGGATGGTTGCCCCGCTGGATCGACGCTTCGGACGACTTCCGGCGGCGTCCGCTCGGCGCGTTCACGACCTTCTCGTTCGTGGCTACCGTGATCCTGTTCGGGATGGAACATGGCCCGTTCTGGGATGTTGGAATGGCGGCCGGGATCGTCTACAACTGGTGGATGCTCAAGACGCGGAGTCTGGGCGACCTGATCTGGTGTCACGCCGTGACTAATGCGTGTCTGTCCGGCTGGGTATTGCTGGCTGGGCAGTGGCAGTACTGGTAGGGTCGAACGGGTCCTGCGGAGGGTCAGTCGCCGGAGGGTGTCGCCACGATGTTGGGCGTGAAGTGCAAGGCGCTGTCGGCTTCGATGAAGATCCGGCGGACACCCTTCCAGTAGGTGCTCTTGGTGCGGGCCAACTCGGTTTCGATGACGCCCTTACGGCGGTTGGCCGCATGGACGTACACCCCGTCGCCGACGTAAATGCCGATGTGGTCGACCGCGCGACCCCGTCCGAAGAAGAGGAGATCGCCGGGGAGGAGCTGGTCAGGATCCTTCGGGATGGCAATGCCGACGTTGGCTTGCTGGGCTGCTGTCCGCGGGAGGTCTCGTCCGAACAGACCCGCGACCCACTGGACCAGCGCGCTGCAGTCGAACGCCTTGCCAGGCTCTTTGGCGCCGAGGCGGTAGCGAAGTCCGACCTGATCCCGGGTCACCTTGACCAGCGAGTCACGCCCGGCCAGGAGGGTTCGGCTCAACTCGGCAAATGGCTTGGCTGTCTGGGCCTGGACCGGGAGGGTCAAGGTCAGCAGCAGCGCCATTGTGGCGAGGGAGAGCCGTTTCAACATAGCAGGAATATTTAGCCCCGACACGGCCCGATGTCCACCGTAGATAATCCGAACAAGGGGGTCGAGCGGCGATCTGTCGAGGGGTTCTTTGCGGCTGTATCTTGCGACGACCATCGTCCTTACGCACGATCCGCGGCCAGGGAATCCCGATGCTCAAGACGACTCCGTTTCACGAGCGGACGGCACCGCTCGTTACCGGCCAGGCATGGCGGCGCTGGGCGGGGCACGCCGTAGCAAGCGCCTACGACATGGCCCCTGATCGGGAGTATGCGGCCGTGCGCAACGCCGCGGCCCTTTTTGACGTTTCTCCGCTTCACAAGTACCTGATCCAGGGTCGCGATGCCGGCCGGCTGCTCGATCGGATGGTAACGCGCCAGGTGGCGTCTGCCGCCGTCGGTCAGGTGATGTATACGACCTGGTGCGATGCTCGGGGCAAAGTGGTCGATGACGGAACCGTGAGTCGGCTGGACGACGAGACCTACCGGCTGACCTCGGCCGAGCCAAGCCTCCGGTGGTTGCATCGGAACGCATTCGGGATGCAGGTCGACATCGCCGACCTGTCGGATCAGGTCGGTGCGCTGGCGTTGCAGGGACCGCTCTCGCGGGACATCCTCAACCGGGTGGCGGATCGCCCGATCGACGACCTGCGGTACTTTCGGACGACCTCCCGTCGGATTGCCGGGGTTCCTGTCGACCTGTCGCGGACGGGATACACCGGCGACCTCGGATACGAGCTGTGGGTACCTGCGCACGGTGCGCTGGCAGTCTGGGACGCGCTGATGGCGGAGGGATTTGCGTTCGGGATCACCCCTGCGGGCATCTGGGCGCTCGATACGGCCCGGATCGAAGCTGGGCTCGTCATGCTCGACGTCGACTATCACTCGGCCGAGCGGGCCTTGATCGAGCCTCAGAAGTCGACCCCGTTCGAGTTGTCGCTCGATTGGACTGTGAGCTTCGAGAAAGGCCCGTTCAACGGTCGGCGGGCGCTGGCGACCGAGCGGGTCCGCGGTGCGGCCTGGCGCTTCGTCGGAATCGAAGTCGAGTGGGAGTCGCTGGAGGCGCTGTACGCGTCGGTTGGTCTTCCGCCCGCGTTGCCCTCGGTCGCGTGGCGGGCCAGCGTACCGGTCTATCGCGACGGGCGACAGATCGGCTACGCCTCGAGCGGCTGCTGGTCGCCGCTGCTCAAGAAATATCTAGCTCTGGCGCACCTCCAGGCCGCCCATGCCGCGCCTGAGACGCGGGTCGAGATGGAAGTGACCGTCGAACACCATCGTCGCCGGGCGCACGCTCGGGTAACGGCACTTCCTTTCTTCGATCCGCCCCGAAAGAAGGCGGTTGCGTGAGCTACGATGCCATCGTCATCGGCGGCGGGCACAACGGTCTGGTCACGGCTGCGTACCTGGCCCGTGCCGGCCGGAAGGTCCTGGTGCTCGAGCGTCGGCATCTGATTGGTGGAGCAGCGGTGAGCGAGGAGGTATTTCCCGGCTTCACCTTCTCCGTCTTCTCGTACGTTGTCAGCCTGCTGCGTCCGGAGATCATCCGTGAGCTCGACCTGCCGGGGCACGGGCTTCAGATCCTGCCGCTCGAGAGTACGGTCACACCACTCGACAACGGCGACTATCTCGCCGGGTGGGCCGATCCGGACCAGACCAGGCGGGAAATCGCCCGGCATTCGCCGCTCGATGCGGAGGCAACGGTCGAGTTCGGGCGGATGATGCACCACATGGCCATGGCTGTTCGACCGATCCTGGGCATGATGCCGCCGGACCCGGCGTCGCTTGCCCCCAGCGATCTGCGCGGCATGCTCAAGCTGGGCAGGCACATGCGATCGCTCGGTGCGGATCGGTTCCACGCCTTGTACAAACTCATGACCATGAGCTCCGCCGACTACCTCGGCGAGTGGTTCGAGTTCGATCCGCTCAAGGCCACCAAGTCGGCCAGCGGGATCATCGGTACCTTTCTGGGGCCGCGCTCTCCGGGGTCGGCCTATGTGCTGTTGCACCACTACATGGGCGAAATCGACGGGGCGTTTCGGGCCTGGGGTTTTGCCAAGGGCGGCACCGGGTCGATCAGTAACGCCATCGGCCGCGCGGCGGAGTCGTTCGGGGCCACGATCCGGACCAACGCCGCAGTGGCCAAAGTCCTGACCCAGGGCGACCGGGCGACCGGGGTCGTGCTCGACAGCGGGGAAGAGATCAGGGCGCCGCTGGTGGTGAGCGGCCTCGATCCGCGCCGGACCTTTCTCGAGCTCGTCGATCCCGCCGCGTTGCCCACCGACCTCGTCGATGCGGTCCGGCGCTTCAAGTTCCGCGGCTCGTCCGGCAAAGTGAACCTGGCGCTCTCCGAACTGCCGAACTTCAGTTGCATGCCGGGCATCGGCCCGCAGCACCGGGGAGCGTTTTCCATCAGCCCGAGCCTCGACTACCTGGAACGGGCGTATGATGATGCCAAGTACGGCGAGTTCTCCCGCAGTCCATATATGGACATCGTGATCCCCTCCATGATCGACCCGGGCATGGCGCCGCCTGGTAAGCATGTAATGAGCATCTTCGTACAGTATGCCCCGTACCACCTGAACGGCGGCTGGACGGACGCGAAGCGGGAGGCGTTCGGGGACGCCGTGGTCGATACGTTGACCCGGTACGCGCCGAACCTGAAGAGTGCGATCCTCCATCGACAGGTCCTGACGCCGGTCGACATCGAGCGGATCACCGGGCTGTCGGAGGGCAACATCTTTGCGGGCGAGCTGGCGTTGCAGCAGCTCTTCTTCCTCAGGCCGGCGGCGGCGTGGTCCCGGTACCGAACTCCCATCCGTGGCTACTACCAGTGCGGCGCGGGCACCCACCCGGGAGGCGGCATCATGGGCGCCTCCGGTCGGCTTGCTGCGCTCAGGATTCTGGCGGACCAATGAGCGTTCCGACGGTCGTGATCGGCGGCGGTTCGAGCGGGCTCGTTGCCGCCATCGGGCTGGCCCGGGCGGGTACCAAGGTCATGCTGCTCGAGGCGGGGTCGGACTTCGGCGGGGTACTCCGCCCGATCGAGTTTGTGCCTGGCTATCGTGCGCTCCCCATGGCGGGTGATCCGGGGTGGTTTCCGCCCGAGGTGGCCCGCGGGATCGGGCTCGGCTTTCCGGCGGCTCAGGACCCGGTCGCGCGGATTGCCGCCCCCGTCGACGGCAAGGAATGGCTCGAAGTCCATGCTGACCCAGGGGAGACAGCGGCGAGTCTGCGCCGCTACGCTCCGGATGATGCGGCAGCCTGGCCGGCCTTCGCGGGGCGGCTGCACCGGTTGGCCGGATTGCTCCGGACTTTGTATGTCTCGGCTGCGCCGCGGGTCGATGCGGACAGTGTGGGCGAGATGGTCGGCTTGCTCAAGCTTGGGCGTAAGCTGCGCAGTCTCGGTCGTGCGGAGATGGTCGAAGTGCTGCGGGTCGTGCCGATGGCTGTTGCCGAGTTGCTGGACGAGCAATTTCAGTTCGATCCCCTCAAGGGCATCGTCGCGGCGGACGCCGTCACCGACTTGTGCCAGGGGCCATGCTCGGGCGGGACAACGTTTGCGCTGCTTCACCGCCAGGTGGGCAGCGAGCCAGGTGGCTATCGGATCCGTGGGGGCACCGACCCGTCGGCGCTGATCACCGCGCTGGTCGCCCAGGCCCGGCGGGTTGGTGTCGATCTGAGGGCGGATGCGCGGGTTGCTCACCTCAGGATCGACGACTATCGGGTCCGCGGCGTGGTGCTGTCCTCCGGTGAGGAGCTTGCCTGCGAGGAAGTCGTTTCCACGCTGGACCCCTACCGCACGCTCCTCGAGGTCGTGGATCCGGTCTGGCTCGACCCGGAGGTGATTCAGGCGGTACGGAACATCCGGTACCGGGGCGCGGTGTCCAAGGTGATGGTCGCCCTCGACGGTCTGCCGCCGCTGCCGCCCGGGTTCGACGGACGGATTGCGTTGGCTCCGTCGGTTCCGTATCTCGAGCGCGCGTATGACGCGGTCAAGTACGGGCGGATGTCGGACGCGCCCTATGTGGAGGTCCGATTCCCCACCATAGCCCATCCTGATTTTGCTCCTGCGGGGAAGCATGTAGCGGTGCTGCACGTCCAGTTCACGCCGTATCAGCTTCGAGAAGGCAACTGGGACGCGCTGCGCGATACAGTCGGTGATCTGGCCCTCCGCGTCGCCGGCGACCGGATTCCCGGCTTTGCAGCGCTGGTTCGGGATCGTGCTGTGCTCACGCCGCTCGACATCGAGCGAGATTTCGGACTGCGGGAGGGCGCCTTGAGTCAGGGTGAGATGATGCTCGACCAGATTCTGTTCATGCGCCCGATTCCAGGATGGTCGCAGCATGCCACGCCCGTGACCGGACTCTATCTCGCCGGATCCGGTACCCATCCGGGGGGAGGTATCGTCGGGGCTTCTGCCTGGCTTGCCGCACAGGCGGTGCTGGGTGGGCGAAGCTAGCACATCAGGGCAGGGAGCTCGATGCTCGATGACGACAGAGATGAACCAGTTTCACCGAACCACGACCACGTTCCGGCAGGGGTCGTTCACCATGCCGGCGGCGTATTACCTGTCGCCCGAGATCTTTGCCGAGGAGTCCGAGCGGATCGGCCTGACACAATGGCACTGCGTCGGTCGGGCGGACCGGGTTGCCGAGCCGGGAGACTACTACCTCTGCAGCATAGCGGGCGAATCTCTGATCATCGTTCGCGATCGGAGCGGCGACGTGCGGGCGCACTTCAATGTGTGCCGGCATCGCGGTACTCGACTCTGCTCGGCAGAGGCCGGGCGTTTCTCTGGGTCGATTCAGTGCCCGTACCACGCCTGGACCTTCGGTGTCGACGGCCGGCTGCTTGGTGCGCCGCACATGCAGGATGTCGAAGGCTTCGTCAAGTCTGACTATGGGTTGCACAGTGCGAGGGTGGCCACGTGGGAAGGGTTCCTCTTCGTCAACCTCGACTCGGAGGCGCAACCATTCGAGGTGATGGCCGCGCCGCTGGTCGGGCGGCTCAGTCGGTTCGGCCTCGATCGGCTTCGGAGCGGACACCGCGTTCGCTACGAGATCCGATCCAACTGGAAACTGATCTATCAGAACTATTCCGAGTGCCTCCATTGTCCGATGATTCATCCGGAACTGTCCTGTCGCCTGCCGTACCAGAGTGGTGCCAACGATCTCGTGGAGGGCCCGTACCTGGGCGGCTATATGGAGATCGTGGATGGGGCCGAGAGCGTGACGACCTCGGGTCGCTACGCGGCGAGGCTGATTGCCGACTTATCGCCGGACGATAGGCGGCGAGCCTACTACTACACTGTGATGCCCAATCTGATGCTGAGCATTCACCCCGACTACGTCAACTACTACACCGTCTGGCCGGTCTCGGCCGAGCAGACCGTGGTCGAGAGCGAGTGGCTCTTTCACCCCGAGGCATTTGACGCCCCAGACTTTCATCCGGAGGATGCCATTGCGATGTGGGATGTTACCAACCGCCAGGACTGGCAGATTACCGAGGAAAGCCTGCTGGGCATCAAGTCCCGGCGCTACCAGCCTGGGCCGTACTCAGCGCGCGAGAGCATGCCGGCGGCGTGGGACCGCGCCTATCTCGACTTGATGGGACGGGCGGCATGAGGCGACCCATCGGCCTGGTTCTGCTGCTGGCAGTTCTCTCGGGGATCCGGGCAGATCTTGCCGCGCAGCAGCGACCGTTCGGAACCGTTCGTGAACAGGCCGAGCGGCAGCAAGCCTGGCTTGCGAAGCGACTGGAGACGATCCTGCCACCGCTGATGCGAGCCTACGGGGTCGACATGTGGGTGATCCCGACCCAGGAGTACAACGAGGATCCGGTCTTTACGAGCCTGGTCTCGCCGACCACCTTTGCGGCCCGACGCCGGACCATCTACGTCTTCTTCGATCGCGGCCCTGAGCGCGGGGTCGAGCGGATTGCGCTCGGCGGGTCGTCGCAAGGTGGGCTCTACGAGGCGGTCCGCTCCACGCGAGCGGTCGAGGGCGCTATTGCAGGGCAACAGGCCGAACTCTGGGGCGACCAGCAGTGGCTGGTGCTCAAGGATGTGATCGAGGCGCGGCAGCCCAAGGTCATCGGCATCAACACCTCGCGAACCTTTGCCTTTGCCGATGGCCTCTCATCGGGCGAGCTGGCCGGAATGTCGGAGGCGCTGGGCCCGGAATGGACGAGTCGCTTCCGGCCGGCGGAGGGTCTGGCGGTGGACTTCATCGCCTCCCGGTTGCCCGAGGAGGAAGTGTTCTTCCGCGAGCTCACTGCGCTCGTCTGGTCGATGATCGAGGAGATGTTTTCCTCCCGGACCATCACGCCGGGCGTAACCCGGACCAGTGACCTCGTCTGGTGGTGGCGGCAGCGGGTTGCCGATCTCGGAATCGGGACCTGGTTTCAGCCGTCGGTTGCTGTGCAGAGGCGGGGTGCCACTGCCGACCAGTTGGGAGCAGACCCGGTAATCGAGCGGGGCGACCTGATCTGGTGTGATGTCGGCTTGACGGCGCTCAGGCTCAATACGGATACGCAACACAATGCGTACGTCCTTCGCGAGGGCGAAACCGATGCTCCCGAGGGACTGAAGCGTGCCTTGTCGCGCGCGAACCGGGCCCAGGATATCCTGTTCGAAGAGGTCCGGCCGGGGCGAACCGGCAACGAGATTCTCCGTGCGGTTCGTGCGACGATGGATCGTGAGGGGCTCGATGGCACGATGTACAGCCATCCGGTCGGGATGCATGGTCATGGGGCCGGGCCGCTGATTGGCCTCTGGGACCGCCAGGAAGGGGTCCCTGGCCGGGGCGACCACAAGGTGATTCCCGGGATGTGGTATTCGAGCGAATTGCAGGTGACCACGCCGGTGCCCGAGTGGGGCGGGCAGCGAGTCCGGATTGCGCAGGAGGAGGACTTCTTTGTCGGGCGCGACGGTCGGCCCAGCTGGGTACTCAAGCGCCAGGACCGCTTCCATCTGATCCGCTAGGGTGATTTCCGAGGTGCGAAGAGCCCGCCGCGACCGCGGCGGGCTCTTCTGCTTACGGTTGGGTCGTAACGTCTCGTGCGTTGTCCCTTGGATCGCGATCGATCAGCTTGTTGTAGGGATCAATTCCGGCTCGTCGCGGTGCCGACTCGACGATGACCGTGATGGTGGTATCGCGACTTCGGATCCAGTGTTTGGCCCGGTAGAGGGCGGGGCCCAGCTTGCTCCCGGGTTCGGCAGCTCCGAAAACACCGATGTCGATCAGATCGTTGACTGGAATCTCGGTCTGATTGCCGACGCTGTCCGCCCGGAACTTGAGCGAACGAATCGCGAGACTCACGTCGTACCTGCCGTCCTCTCTGGGGGTGGCCCGGACGGACTCGACGCTGTTGTCCCAGAGCGTAATGGTGCGGAACAGATCCTCGAGTACGTACTGCAGCGAGTCAGGCGTTTCCGCCTCGAGGTACCCTATGAACTCGCGGCTGGTCGTAAACGGGGGCGCCTGGAACGCCTTGTCCGCGAGGAAGCGGCTCAGGGCGCGATTCATGGCGTCTTCACCGATGTAGTCGCGGAGCGCGTAGAGCGCGAGGGAGCCCTTGTTGTAGTGGATATAGGGCTGGTTCTCGACTCGCAGCAGGGGCATTTCCCGTTTGGTCTCAGTGGCCCGTCCGGCGAGGTACCGGTCGAGTTCCTCGGAGAGGAACTGCTGCAGCTTCTCCGTACCGAGCTCCTTTTCCATCACCGTCAGCGCAGAGTAGTTCGCCAGGCCCTCCGAGAAGAGGGTTGAGCCCTGCAGATTGCCGCCAATGACCTGATGCGCCCACCACTGGTGGCCGACCTCGTGGGCGGTGACATAGAACGGGATATCGAGGTCGTCCTTTCGGTCGGCGCGCAGGATGAAACCGATCCGTTCCGAGTAGGGAACGGTATTGGGAAAGGCCTGGGCAAAGCCGGCGTAGCGCGGGAACTCGAGGATGCGAACCTGCCGAAACTGGTAGGGGCTGAAGTGAGTTGAGAAGTACTCCAGCGACGTTTTCATCGACGCCATCATCCGGTCGAGGTTGTACTCGTGCCCGGGGTGGTAGTAGATCTCGAGTGCTACATCATTCCATCGATCGCGGCGGACTTCGTAGCGGGCCGAGAGGAACGAGAAGAAGGCCAGCATCGGGCGGTCCATTTCGTACTCGAAAACCCGACGTCCGTTCTCCTCGTACTCGCGCACCAGGTATCCCGGGGCAATGGCGATCTGGTCCGGGGCCGTGCTGACGGTGGCGCGGAAGCTGATCCAATCGGCGTTGACACCGAGATAGGTATCCTGGCGCGCGTGCTCGTCCTCGAGAGGCGCCATCCGGTCCTTGGGCGGCAGTTTCTCTTTTCGGCGGTCCTCGTCGGAGGCCAACTCGCCGCTCGCCTGATAGCCCAGAACGGGGTAGTACGACGAGTTGATGAAACTCCCGTTTGCGACAATAGCCGTCGACGGTCCTGAGTTGGGGAACCCTCGCTGCGCAAAACTGGCTCGATAGCGCAGCTGGATGGTGTCGCCGGGTGCCAGCGGCTCCTCGAGCCGGAAAATTCGGGTGCCTTTCGCGCTGTCGCTGACCAGGATACTGGCCGCTCGGCTCCATGCGAGCGTATCGATTGCCAGGTCGATGACGCTCGACGTAACGACAATGGAGTCGATCGGACGTTCGGCGCGATTGAGGTATGTTAGCGTTCCGGTCAGGGCAAACGCCTGTCGCTCCGGTTCCAGGTCGGCTCGGACATCGGCCGCAATCAGACGCGGTTGGGGCAGACTGGCAAGCGACTTGTAGGTCCGCTCATAGTCTGCTCGTTGGCTTCGTGTTTCAGCCCTCGTCGTGTAGGGGTTGAGCACGTTGGTGTTGTAGAAGATCACGCCGCCGCCAAAGACCGCGACGAGGGCAGCGGCCACTGTCACGACCCGGACTGGTCCCTGCCACCGTCGTCCGGCAACGGCAAGCCGGGCACGCCAGGGCATGGCCGTACCTCGAATCCAGAACAGGTGTGCCAGCACACCGACGAGACCCGCGACGCCGCTCCAGTAGACGAGCGACCAGGTCAGATTCGGAACGAATGGACCGAAGCCGTTCATGTCCGAATAGGTGAAGCCAGGCAGGCTGCCGTAGGCGAACAGCTGATGCTCGAGGCCGAGTTCGGAGAGCACGCTTCGCACGATCCAGAACAGAATCATGATCACATGGCCCACGAATTTCTGGTTCACGAGCACGTGGACCAGGACGGCCAGGACCGTGACGAAAATCAGCTGCGGCAGGGTCGTTCCGAACAGGTAGGTCAGGTAGAGACCCGGTTCGTAGTTGGTATAACCCTTGAGCGTCTGGACCGCCATTCCCGACGCCATCATCACGAAGAGCAGCAGGATGTGCACCAGGATCAGGCCGGACAGTTTGCCCAGGAGTGACACGCTCGAGCGTGTCGGCAACGCGTCGGTGATCTGGTCCATGTGCAGCTGGCGCTCGCGCCAGACTGCCTCGCCTGCGTAGATCGTGATCAGGATGATGAAGAAGATCAGGAAGGCGCCCTCGACGACCTCCAGCATGTTGTACGTGACGGGCCAGGTCTTGGCGCCGAAGATCGTGTCGGCGTAATGGGCGGACATGGCCAGGTTGATGACGCCGACCGTCACGATGGCCAGAAACGGGACTTGTCGAACGATGCTCCAGAACGAAAGTCGGGTCGTGCTGAACCACTGGCGGAGCCAGGCGGAGGCTCCGTACTGCTGTCGTGCGGAGGCGGTCAGCACCGCTCCGCCGCTGAACGCCTCACCCGATTCCTCGACCAGCTTGCGACTGCGCCGCAACGTGGGCGGGGCGCTGCGGAAACGGAATACGGCAAAGGTTATCGCGACGATGGCCGCGGCGATTCCGGTCCAGAGCAAGCGGTTGCTGAGGATGATGCCGCTCAGTGGTACCGGCAAGGTGTTACGTTCAGCGACGGTCCAGTAGCGTGTCAGCCACCCGAACGCCTGCAGTCCGAAGGGTTCGAGCAGGGCCGCCAGGTCCCGATTGTCCAGGTCGTTGAAGAGTTGGCCTGCAATGCTCCAGGCCACCAGCAGGAAGATGCCCTGGGTGTAGATCGCAAAGAGACTCCGGGTCAGCGCGCCGACCGCGAAGAAGATCGCGCTGAGCAGGAAGACCGATGGGAGTACGAGGACGAGGAACGGGCGAAGATAGCCAACGGTGCGGACCGGCAGCAGTTGCTCCGGGTCGATCCACGGCATCAGGGAGCCGAACCAGAGGCCCAGCGGAATCCCCAGATGAACCAGGACCATGACGAGAAAGGCCCCGGAGAAGCGCCCGCCGAGATAGGCGAAACGGGTAATCGGGGTGGTAAAGAGCAGCTCGTGAGTCCGATACTGGTAGTCGCGCAGCACTGCGGTGCCAACCAGGCCGGTGACGATGACCTGGCCAATGGCTACCAGGATCATCATGGTATTGGCGACGAAGAAGGGCGCGTTGCGTTTGACCTGGCCGCCTGCTCCGGACACCGTTGCGACATCGGTCGAAACGATGAAGAACGCCAGCAGGAAGAAGACCGTGAAATAGAGGTACGTGACCGGCCGGGTCAGGTGGTAGCGGACCTCGAACGCCATGACATTGCGCAGCATCGATCAGGCCGCCTCTCGCCGGCCGGCGAGTTCGAGCTGATGGAAATAGACGTCCTCCAGGCCGGGCTCGACCGGCGTAAAATCGTCTCCGGGCGAGGTCTCCGAGTAGACGTGGACGACCGGTGTGCCTGCCAGCAATCGGCTCGAGATCACATGATGGGCAGCTTTGACGGTATCGAGGTCCTGCTTGGCAACCGTTCGCCGCCAGATTCTGCCGCGCAGCGCCTCGATGACGGCGCGTGGATCTCCCGACAGGACCACACTGCCGGCGTTGATGATCGCCATCGTGTTGCAGAGTTCTCGGACGTCTTCCACGATGTGGGTTGAGAGGATCACGACCACGTCGCGGCCGATGTCGCCCAGGAGGCTCAGGAAGCGGTGTCGCTCAGTCGGATCGAGGCCGGCTGTCGGCTCGTCGACGATCAGTAACTTCGGGTTGCCGGCAAGGGCAATCGCGATGCCCAGCCGTTGCTTCATGCCGCCGGAGAAGGTGCCCACGTGCTTCTTGCGGACCCCGTAGAGGTTGGTCTGGTTCAGCAGGCCGGCGACGAGGTCGCGCCGCTCGCCGCGATCGATGACGCCCTTCATCGTGGCAAAATGATCCAGGGTCAGTTCCGCCGAGAGGTTGGGATAGAGTCCGAACTCCTGGGGGAGGTATCCGAGCTGGCGCCGCAGGTCGTCGGGGCGTTGGAGCACGTCGATGTCGTTGAAGCGAATGCTGCCGGAGTCGGGCAGCTGTAGCGTCGCAATGGTACGCATCAGCGACGACTTGCCAGCGCCGTTGGGCCCCAGCAGACCGAACATCCCGGCTCCGATCGTCAGGTTGATGCCGGCCAAGGCCCGGACACCATTGGGATAGGTCTTGGTCAGATTCTCGATCACGAGTGCCACGGCATGTCCTCACTGGTTATTCGGCTCGAGGGGGAGCCGGTGGAGATCGATTCCCGATCCGGAAGGCGTGACCGGTGTCGGGGCTCAAGTTTTCTTTGCAGCCTGCCGATACTGTAGAGGGTTCAGGAGTCCGACCCTTTTCGAGTACGGAATGATGATCCGACCGGTTTCCGCCACCCGCCCCGTTGACGTGCTCCGCCAGAGCTCGGACGAGATCCGTCGGGCAGCGGCGTTATTGGCGGAGATCACCGACGATACCGCAGTCCACCCCGGGGATCGCCTCCAGGCCTCGCTCCGCTTCAGTCCTTCCCCGGAGGAACTCGAAGATCAGGCCGCCCGGGACGCGACGATCGCGGAGGCGCAGCGGAACTTTATGACTGGTCTCCGAGGGCCCCGCTAGCGCGCCGCTCGCGGCGCAGCGAGATCCAGCCCCAGCGCCCCGACCAGCCCAGGTGGGGCACGCTTGCTCAGGTCCGGGGATCGGCGCACATTTGGCCGGCCCCTCCTTCCGACCTTCGCAGCGAGAAACTCCTGTGCCGATGCCGATTCGTGGTCGATTCCCTCGTGCAGTGGCGCCCGCCTTCGCCATGCTGCTGGTGCTCGGCGCCTGCGGTCCGGACCAGGGCGCGCCCCGAACGAGCTCTCAGGATCAGCCGACGGCAATCGATGCGCGGGTCGGGCTCGACCTGGCCGGGCGCTATCGGGTCGACGCGATTGCCGAGCGCCGGTTCAATCATGCAAGCTACTGGAAAGCGGTGGAACCGTCACTGGCCTCCCCTGTTTTCCGAACGGAGCAGATTGGCCAGTCGGTGCAGGGGCGTGCCATCCGGGCCGTCACCTACGGCAGCGGGCCGGTCACGGTCCTCTTGTGGTCGCAGATGCACGGAGACGAGTCGACGGCGTCGATGGCCCTGGCCGACATCCTCCGATTTCTGGCCGAGGCCGAGGGAGACTCACTGCGCGAGCGACTGCGGAGCCAGCTGACGGTTGCCCTGATTCCGATGCTCAACCCGGATGGCGCCGAGCTTTTTCAGCGGGAGAATGCCTGGGGCATCGACATCAATCGGGACGCCCGCCGCCTGTCGACGCCGGAAGGGCAGGCGCTCAAGGGCTTTCGAGATCGTTTCAACCCACAGTTCGGGTTCAACCTTCATGATCAGAACGCCCGCAGCCGGGTTGGTCAGACAGGCCGCCAGGCGGGCATTGCGCTGCTGGCGCCGCCGTTCGATGCGGAGCGGAGCTACAACGAGGTGCGCACGCGCGCCCGCCTGGTGGCCGCGACGCTCGCCCGGTTCTTCGAAGCGGAGCTGCCGGGTCGGGTTGCCAAATACGATGACGGCTTCAACCCGCGTGCGTTCGGCGATCTGATGCAGCAATGGGGAACCAGCACGGTCCTGATCGAAAGCGGTGCGCTGCCCGACGACCCGCAGAAGCAGCGGCTGCGCGCGCTGCACGTTGCCGGGATTCTCGCGGCGCTCGACGCCATCGCAACCGGTGGGTATGCCCGTGCCTCCGCCGCCTGGTATGACGATCTGCCGTTCAACGCGGGCGGAGCGAACGACCTGCTGGTGCTGGGCGGGAAGGTCGTTCTCCCGGGTGGGCCCCCCTTTGCCGCTGACCTGGCGATCAACTTTGATGATGCCGTGGCACGGACCGGCGGGCGGATTCGCGAAGTTGGCGACCTTCAACTCGCCGTGGCGATCGACACGGTCGATGCGACCGGGCTGTTCCTGCACCCGACGCCGCGAGCCTTGCGGGCTGCACCTGGGGGAGGCGCGTTCTGGCTTCGGATCGGCGCGGCCGCCGAGATCGAGGTGCGCCGTGGCGCAGAGCCCACGAGCCCGCTGGTACGACGGATCGAAGGGCCGGCCGACGCCCGCTGACAACCGATGCTGGCGGCAGGGCAGCGGGTCAGTGACCCGCTACCGCGGTAGCTGGGGCCTTTCATCCACTCTCTCGTTCTCTTATCCTACCAGACTAACTAGGTAGAGGAACCACCCCGTGTCGGACGAACCAGAGTATCTGCAGCGGCTCCGTCGGAGTCAGGAGCAGAAGCAGCAAAAGCGTGGCGCAGCGGCTGGTGCCGGTCCTGCGCAGCCCATGTCGGCGCAGGAGCAGGAGGCCACCCGGTGGGCCCGGGAACTGGCCAAAGGCACCGATCTTCGGTCGATCCGGGCTCTCAGCGGCGCCCGTTTTGCCGCCCTGATCCGGATCCAGGGGGCCAGCGGGGTCAAGTTCCTGTCGCTGGAAGGATTCGCCAACCGGGAGGCCCTGGTCGACCGGATCAAGCCGGGCGCCACCGTTGGTGAGGAAGTGCTCGGCGTCTACGAGGTTCGGGGGGGGCGGCCGGTGACGGTTGCGACCGACGAGTCGGGTCAGATGTCGCTCAAGATGGGGGCCCCTCGTCCCGGCGCGAACCCGATCAGTCCGGAGAAGATGATCCGCCGTGCGGAAGCCGCTGCGGTGGAACGGGAAAAGACCCGACCCAAGGGGGACAGAGACCGGGGCGGTCGACGCTGACTATGCGTCGGGCCAGGATGCTCGACGTCCGGCAACCTGATACTGAGTACGGCATGCTGAGTACGGCCGCCCCGCCGAGGATGATTCGGCGCGAGCGGCCGTTTGTCGTTCGATCAACCTGGTGTTCCGTGCGGGTCCCGCCCGAGAACTCCTCGAGCGCCGATCGTGGCTGACCCCCGCCTGCTCGTGGTCGGTGCTGGAGCAGCTGGTCTCATGGCGGCGATCCATGCGGCCCGCGTCGGTGCGCAAGTTACCGTACTGGAGCGGACGGCCGACGGTGGCCGCAAGATCCTGATCAGCGGTGGCGGCCGGTGCAATGTGCTGCCGTCGATGGCCGCGGAGCGGCGGTTCGTGACCGATTCGTCCCGCCGCATCTTGAGCCGTCTGCTGGGGAGCTGGCCGCTCGATGCGCAGCGGCACTTCTTCGAGGCGACCTTGGGTATTCCGCTGGCCCTGGAACCCGACACCGGCAAGCTGTTCCCGGTATCCAACCGGGCGCGTGAGGTGCGCGACCGGCTCGTGTCAGAAGCCCGTGCCGCGGGGGCCTCATTCCGATTCGGGGTGACCGTCCGGAACCTGGTGCCGACCGCCTCGGGGTGGAACGCAGAACTGGACGGTGGGACCGTGCTCGGCGCAGACCGCATCATCCTGGCGACCGGCGGCCTCAGTGTTCCGCAGACAGGCAGCGACGGGATCGGCCTGGCCGTAGCCGAGCGGCTGGGCCATCGGATGGTGCCGACCTATCCGGCGCTGACACCCCTGACGGCAGCTCCGTCCGTTCATGCGGAGCTTGCGGGGGTGTCGCTGCGGGTGCGGATCGTGGCCTCGTGGAGGGGCGAGACGGCGGAGTCGGATGGCGGTTTTCTCTTCACCCACCGCGGCTACAGTGGTCCGACGGTGCTCGATGTCTCGCATCTGGCGGTCCGGTCGCGCTTGCTGGGCAGGGGGGATGCCGAGCTGCGGGTGCGGTGGACCGGGGCAGATCCCGCGGCCTGGGACGAGCGGTTGCGAATCCAGTCCCGGCAGACCGTGGCCACCGTACTCCGAGCCGAGTTGCCGGATCGGCTAGCGGCACGGCTCCTGGGGGAGGCGGGGGTACCAGCGGATCGGACCCTCTCACAACTCAGTCGGGAGGAGCGTCGGATCCTGGTGCAGGCGGTCGCGGACTATCCCTTGCCTTGGACCGGTGACGAAGGCTACAAGAAAGCAGAAGTCACGGGCGGGGGGGTCGGCCTCGGGGAGGTCCACCCGGCGACCATGGAGAGCCGCCGGGCCCCCGGGCTCTTTCTCTGCGGCGAGATCCTCGATGCCTTCGGACCGATTGGTGGGTACAACTTCAGCTGGGCCTGGGCGACCGGGCGCCTGGCGGGCCTGGGCGCGGCGGGTAGTCCGTCCCGTCCCTGAACCCCGATCAGCTCTGATGCGACCCTGGTACAAGGCCGATCCAGTGTCCGAAAATGAGCCATCAAATGAAGTCCGCCGACAGTTGCGACGCCTCAAGTCCGGTCGGTCCTGGAGCTACCGAGACTTGCCGGTCAATGGCTTCGGATGCAGTTTTCGTCAGGGCTAGACCCCTGCCAATTTCGGCCTGCTGTTCCCCGTTCTGTAAATAGTTGCAGGAGAACGACTTGACCACTTCGGGCATCACATTCCCGGCTCGCAACGCGGAAGCGTTCGTCCGCGAGCTCAAACAAGAGGTCGACCAGTACTTCAAGAGTCGCGGGATCTCGACTAAGGCCAATGCAGGCATGGTGATCAAGACGGCGCTGCTGGTCCTGCTCACCTTCGGCAGCTATGGGCTGGTGCTGGCGCTCAATCCCACCTTTTGGCCCTTGCTGGGCCTGATGGTGCTGATGGGAATCGGCTTTGCCGGGATCGGGTTTGCCGTGACCCACGACGCGCTGCACGGTGCCTATTCCGACAATCCGAAAGTCAACGCGATGATCGGACGGCTGTTCGACGTGCTCGGTGCGAACGGCTACCTGTGGAAGATCACCCACAACGTGATCCACCACACCTACACCAATATTGAAGGTGTCGACGAGGACCTGACGGTTTCGCCCTTGCTTCGCTTGTCGCCCAACTCGCCGTTGCTGTGGATTCACCGCTTTCAGCCCTATTACGCTTTCTTCGCGTATGGGCTTTCGACCCTGTTCTGGGTCTTCGGCAAGGACTACAAGTATTTCTTCCAGAAGAACCTGGGGCCGTATCAGGACAAGAAGCACCCGACGGGGGAGTGGGTCAATCTGTTCGTGACCAAAGGCCTTTACTACATCTGGGCGCTGATCATCCCGCTGGTGCTGCTGACCAATGTCGCGTGGTGGCAGTACCTGGTGGCGTTCTTAGTCATGCACCTGGTTGCCGGTTTCATTCTTGGCGTCATCTTCCAGTTGGCGCATGTGGTGGAGGGGCCGGAGTTTCCTGCGCCCGACGAGCACGGACGCATGGAGGATCAGTGGTTGCTCCATGAAATGGAGACCACGGCGAACTTTGCTCGGAACAACAAGCTGCTGACCTGGTACGTTGGCGGCCTGAATCACCAGATCGAGCATCACCTGTTTCCCAAGGTCTGCAGCGTCCACTATCCGGCGATCAGCTCGATTGTGCAGCGCACTGCTGCGAAGCACGGGGTGCCGTACTACGAGAACCCGACGCTGATGTCGGCGGTCCGCTCCCACTACCGGATGCTGCGGGCGTTTGGCCCCGAGGCGTGGGCGCGCCGGGGCAGCGACGTGACTCGGGTCGCGCCAGCCTGATCTCCGGGTGCGCAGCCGCAGGTCGAAGGACCGGCGGCCGGTTCGAGCCGCCTGGTACCCCCTCGGATGACTGTTCCCCCTCCGCTCCGTTTCGAGAGCGATACCGGAGTTCGCATCTACCGCATCTCGAGCGAGGCCTTTCCCGGTCTGGTGGTGCATTGCTACCTCCTCGTCGGCGCGGGGCCGGTGACGCTGGTCGACACCGGAAGCGGCTACGGTGATTCGACGCCCCAACTGCTGGCCGGTCTCGACCAGGTGCGCCGCGAGTACGGTGAACGGGCAGGGCCGGCCGAGATCGAGCGGGTCATCATCACGCACGGTCACCTGGATCACTTCGGCGGGATTGCGCAGCTGTCAGGGCCAGTCACGGCGAAGGTCGGAATCCACGAGCTGGACCGCTGGGTGCTGGCCGGATACGAGGAGCGCATCGTGGTGGCCACCAAGGCGCTGCTGTTCTACCTGACGCAGGCTGGAGTGCCGGAGCAGGATCGTGGCGCGCTGCTCGAGATGTACACGTTCGGGAAGCAGCATCTGCGCAGCGTCCCGGTCGACTTCACGCTGGAGGACGGGCAGACCCTCGACGGGATCGAGGTCATTCATACGCCGGGTCACTGCCCGGGGCAGGTCTGTCTCAAGATCGGTGACATTCTGTTGTCAGCCGACCACGTGCTGCCCCGGACGACGCCGCACCAGAACCCTGAGAGCATTACGGCCTGGACCGGGCTCGGTCACTACCTCGACTCGCTCGACAAGATTGAACGTGTTCCCGGGGTCCGCCTGGCGCTTGGCGGGCATGAGACGCCGCTTGCCGAGTTCTATCCGAGGATCGAGGCAATTCGGGTGGATCACCGGCGCAAGCTGGATCGGATTGCCGACGCGTTGCGTGGTGGGGCGGGCACCACGATCGAGGAACTCCGGCACCGGATGTACCCCGGGGTCGAGGGGTGGAATATCCTCCTTGCCCTGACGGAAATCGGGGCCCACGTGGAGTACCTCTACGAACGCGGCCACCTGCGGGTTGCCAACCTCGATCAGGTAGTCGATGAGTTCAACCCGGCGTTGCGCTACGTGACCGTCTGATTGCCGCTCCCGTCGAGGGTCAGGCCACGCCGCTCCGGATGGCCTCCATCACTTTATCACCGAACAGGTCGATTTCGTCCGGCGTGCTGAACACGTTCGGCGTGATCCGGAGTCCGCTGAACTCCGGGTGAACGATTGCGACCGTCTGAATCCGGTGCCGGTCGAGCAACCATGCCTGCAGTTTGTCGACATTCGCTCCTTCGATGCTCAGGAGTCCGATCGCACCAGCATAGGGCGAGTCGAGTGGCGTGGGAACCGAGACGCGACTGCTGTCGGCCAGGAGCCGGCGGGCCCAGCGATCGCGCAGGTAGCGCAGGCGAGCAATTTTGCGTTCGGCACCGATCGAGCGGTGGAAAGCCAGGGCGACTGAGATGGCGTTGTGGTTGGCGGCAGGATGGGTGCCGATTTCCTCGTACTTCCGGATGTCATTGTCCTGCTCGCGGCTGGCCGCCATCAGTGGCCAGAGTGAGCGCTGCTTGGCTTTCCTGACGTACAGGAAGCCGGTCCCAACCGGCGCCAGCAACCACTTGTGCAGGCTGGTCCCGTAGTAGTCGCACTCGAGGTCGCGGTGGTGAAATGGGAAGTGGGCGTAGGCATGGGCGCCGTCCACGAAGACCTCGATGCCCAGCGGCCGAGCCATCGCGACGATTTCCCGAACCGGCATGATCTGCCCGGTCAGGTTGGTAATGTGGGTGACTTCGATGGCCTTGGTTCGCGGCGTAATGGCGGCGCGGAACTGTTCGACCAGATACTCCTGCGAAGGTGGCGGAACCCGGAACCCGATCGACTTGATCACCACGCCGTCGCGCCTGGCACGCTGATCCCAGGCGGTCAGCATGCGCGGGTAGTTCTGATTGGTCACGATGACCTCATCGCCGCGCTTGAGGTCGAGCCCGAAGATCATGATCTCGTTGGCTTCCGAGGCGTTTCGGGTTATTGCCATTTCCTCGGGGTCGCAGCCGAAGTCCCGTGCCAGGTCGCGGCGGACACTTTCGATGCGCGGCTCGAGCACCGTCCACATGTGGTTGACGGGCAGTTCGTTCGAGAACCGCAAGTCTCGAATCATTGCCTCGAGCACATGGGTCGGGGTTGGGCTCACTCCTCCGCTGTTGAGGTTGATCATGGTTCGGTCGGCATCGAAGGCCCGCTGGATTTCACCCCAGTAGGCTTCGTCGCCAGGGCTCCCGGTACCGCGTTCGGCTGCGCGGAGCACGCTCCTGAACGCGTCGGGACGGAACGCGGGGAGCGCTGCCCCGGCGCCCAGGACGGTCGAAACAAAGGCACGGCGCGACGGCATCGACGGAGCCTCGTGGAGGGGATACGATAGAATGTCCGCCCGGTCGGGTTCCTTGGCAACCCGGGCATGCGACCTGCCATCAGTTCTTTCATGCGCCGATCCACTCGCACCCCCAACCCCCCAGCCTCAGACGATCCTCTTGTCACTGCGGGAGTTACAGGCCCGACGGCCGGCGCGGCTCGAACCGGCCGGGCGGGTCGACCGTTGCAGCTTGCCCGGGTTATTCCCCTGCTGTTGGCTGCGCTCCTGGCCGGCTGCGGCGGGACCGAGCAAGGCGGCCTGGGGCCGGAACCGGCCCGACCGGGCAGTCTCTCGGTTGCGGTTGAGGGGCTGCCAACCGGGGGGCAGGGAAGCGTCACGATTACAGGTGCAAGCGGTTTCACCCGGACCATCGCCGGGTCTGAGACGCTGACCGGCCTCCCCCCCGGCACCTATGCGGTGGCTGCGGCCGATCAGAACATCAGCGGCGACGGCTACCGTGGCGCGCCCGTGACGCAGACCGTCGCGGTTCGTTCGAACGAAACGGCCAGCGTCACGGTCGAGTACACTCCGACGACTGGTCGAATGGCGCTGCTGGTCGCCGGGGTTCCGAATGGCGCCGCCGATATCGTCGTTTCTGGACCCGAAGGCACCGCACGCAGCGCGACCGGGACGGATGAGCTGCGCGGCTTGCACCCCGGCGTCTATCTCGTCAAGGCACGTTCGGTGCAGATCGACGAAGATCGGTTTGCCCCGACCGTCGACTCGCTCCTGGTCCTGATCACGCCTGGTCCGGTTGCTGCACCTGCCGCCATCGACTACGGACAGGTGACCGGTCGGCTGGCGCTGACCGTTCGTGATGCGCCGCCAGGGACCGAACCCTCGATCCGGCTCGAAGGGCCCGATGGGCTCGTGCGCACGCTTGCTGTGTCAACCGTTGTCAGGGGCCTCACGCCTGGACGCTACCGGATTGCTGCGTCCGAGGTGACCGTTGCCGGCGATCGTTTTGCCGGGCTGGCCAGCCCGGATCAGGTCGACGTCGTGGCCGGCGCCGTTGCTGCGACCGCCGAGGTCCAGTTCCGGCTGGCGAGCGGCACCCTGCGAGTCCAGGTCGACGGACTCCCGGCCGGCACCGACGGCAGTGTGACGGTCAGTGGCCCGGGCAGCTACCTGCGCGCGGTGGTCGCGACCGAAACGCTCCGCGGTCTGACGCCAGGTGTCTACACGATTGCCGCGGCCAATGTTGTCACGGGAGGGTCGCTCTACGTGGCCGCGCCTGCGCAGCAACTGGTCTCGATCAGCGCCTCGGCCGATCCCGTGGTCCGGCAAGTTGGCTACAGTCCGGGGGTCGGTTCCCTGGATCTGACGATCAGCGGGCTGCCAGGCGGCACCGCGGCCGCCGTCACAGTTGGCGGACCGGGTGGTTTCATTCAATCGGTGCCTGCGACAGGTCGATTGAGCCAGCTGCCGCCGGGGCTCTATACGATTACTGCGGGAGCGGTTTCCTCTGGCGGGCAGGTATATCAACCGACGCCTTCGTCGCAGACCGCTTCGGTCACGATCGGCGGTACGGCAGTCAGAACGGTTGCCTATGCACCGACCCTTGGCTCGCTGACGGTGACCGTTGCCGGCCTGCCGGGCGGTGCCAGCGCTGCGGTGCAGGTCAGTGGACCGGGAGGGTTCAGTCGCGCCGTTACGGCGACGACGACACTGACTGGTCTTGCCGCAGGGAGCTACACCGTCACAGCGTCCAACGTCTCGTCAGGCGGGCAAGTCTACCTGGCGAGTCCTTCATCGCAGTCTCGCGCGGTGACGGCGGGTGCAACCGGCACCGCGACCGTGACCTATGCGACGATTGCGTTAGGCTCGCTGTCGGTCGCCGTCTCGGGGCTGCCTGGCGGAACCTTGGCGAGCGTACAGGTCACCGGACCGGGAGGCTACTCGCAGGCGCTGACCGGTAGCCAGGTGCTGAGCGGGCTGACGCCGGGCAGCTATTCCGTGGCGGCGGCGGCCGTTGTGTCCGGGGCAACTACCTATGCCCCGACGCCGCTGTCGCAGAACGTTACCGTTCCGAGTGGTGGCACTGGCTCCGCAGCGATTACCTACTCGGTGTCGGCGCCGGGGGCCACGCTCAACCTGACGATCGACGGGATGTACCTGACCCAGCCGATCGCCAAGTATGACGGAACCACACCGCTCGTAACCGGACGGGACGCCTATCTGCGCGTCTTTGTGCGTGCCAACCAGGCCAATACCGCAACCCCCGCGGTGCGGGTTCGCCTCTATCACGGGGCCTCGCTGGTGCAGACCTCGACGATTGCGGCACCTGGTGCCAGTGCACCGCTCAGCGTGAACGAGGGCACGCTGGCGAGTTCCTGGAACCTTGCTGTCCCAGGCGCCCTGGTGCAGCCCAACCTGCGAGTCCTGGCCGACGTCGACCCGACGGACGCCGTGCCTGAGTCGAACGAGAGCGACAACCAGTACCCGGTCTCAGGGACTCCCGTGACCGTCGATGTGCGGACCCTGCCGACCTGGCAAGTGCGCTTCGTACCGGTGCTGCAGCAGGCGAATGCATTGCAGGGCAACGTGACGGCAGGCAACATGGCGCAGTACCTGGCGCAGTCTCTCAAGATGCTGCCGATTGCCGCCTACAGTGCCGACGTGAGGGCGGTCTACACGACGACTGCGCCGGTGCTGCAATCGAACAACGGCAACGGGGCCTGGGGCACGATCCTGCTCGAGGTTCGTAACCTGCGCACTGCGGATGCCAGCAGTCGCTACTACTATGGCGTGGTGAAGACGACCTACGGCAGCGGCATCGCAGGCATGGGATACGTCGGAGGAGGCTGGCTGGCTTCGATCGGGTGGGATCACCTGCCCAGCGGCTCGGGCGTCATGGCGCACGAGCTTGGTCACAACATGGGCCGATCACATGCGCCGTGCGGCGGCGTCTCCGGCGCGGACGCCAACTATCCTCATGCGGGTGGCGCCATCGGCAGCTGGGGCCTCGACCTGGCGACGATGGGCCTCAAATCGCCGACCGGCCACTTCGACCTGATGGGCTACTGCAGTCCGGACTGGATCAGCGACTACACGTGGCGTGCGATGATTGCCTATCGGCAGTCGAATCCGAACTATGCGCCACCGATGGCGGTCTCGGCGAACACGGTTGGTGCGCTGCTGGTATGGGGTCGGATCACGGCCAACGGTATCCAGCTCGAGCCGGCCCTGCGGCTGGCCGCGCCGACACCCCTGGCCCCGACCAGCAGCCCGTACCGGGTCGAGGGCTATGCCGCAGACGGACGACTGCTCTTCAACTATCCGATTGCCGTGCATGAAACGCATAATGACCAGGAACGGGAGGAGCACTTCTCGTCCGCGCTCCCTCTCGATGCCCAGGCTGATCGCGACCTCGTCCGGCTTCGGGTCGTCGGCCCGGCCGGCTCGGCCGAGCGTCGCTCGGTGCAGGGATTGGCTGCGGCAGGCACCGGCAAGCTCCAGTTGAGGGCCCCGGCGGTAGCGCTCAGGGCGCCCAGCCCGGTCCAGGCCGGTCTGACCTGGGATGCGGCAACCTATCCCGTGGCGATGGTGCGGGACGCGGCAACCGGCGAGATCCTCTCGTTCGCACGCGGCGGGTCGGCTGCGATCTGGACCTCGAGCCGGCGGTTCGACGTCACTTTTTCCGACGGCGTGCGCTCGATCGTCGAGCGGGTAGAGTAGCGGCAGCCGGTGCCGGGGCGGCGCAGACCGCCCCGGGGCGCTGATCAGTCGCGGCTGGCGCCGGCGGCCGGCGGGACGTAGTTCTCGCCGCGCAGCAACCGAATCGCGGCCATGCCGAGTCCGACCGGGGCCCCGGAGTTGGACATGTAGTAGACCCCCACCTTGGCGTCGACGTCGCCGATCATCCAGGAACTCTGCCCCGGGATGCCGCCGCTGTGAAGGATCAGGGTGTTGCCGTTGGTCGAATCCTTCTGGATCCCGAAGCCCAGACCATAGTTTCCGCCGAACTGCGGCTCCCGCATCTTCCGAGCCGACGCTTCCGAGATGATCCGCTTGCCACGATACATGCCATCATTCAGGTGCATCGCCAGGAACTTGGCCATGTCCTCGGCGGTCAGGTACACGTCGCCAGCCGGGTAGACGTCGAAGTGCACCTGCGCGACGGGACGAGGCTTACCGCTCGCGCCACCCGGCATATAGGGCAGCGCCATCAGCTCGACCATTTCCGGTGATGGTGCGATCGGGTGCTCGATGGCAACGCCCAGCGGCTTGAGCAGATTGGTCACCATATACTGTTCGTACTCGACGCCGGAGATCTTCTCGATCAGGAGACCCGCCATGCCGTATGCGAAGTTGTTGTACTCGTACTTCGTTTCCGGTGCCCGGATCGAGTAGAGCGTGCTTGTCATCGCACCCAGCGGCTTGGGCAGTTCGCGCCCCCAAATCGGCTTGGTAGTGGCGCCGGGTGTCAGTCCCGACCAGTGCGAGAGAATGTGGGTAAAGTTGACGGCCTTTTCGCTCTGGAGTCGGTCCTGAATCCGGTCGTCACCGAGATACCGATTGACCGGGTGATCGAGTTGCAGCTTGCCCTGCTCGACCAGCTGCATGATCGCTGTGGCCGTCGCCGCCTTGAAGGTCGAGCCGGTGCTGTAGATCGTCTCAGGCGTGGCCGCAGTCTTGGTCCGAACATTGGCATAGCCAAAGGCCGCCTTCCAGACGATCGAGTCACCCCGAACGAGCGCAATCGAGATCGACGGTACCCCGCGCTCCTTGATGATCTGCTCGATCATCCCGGTCAGGACTGTCTTGGTTCGATCGAGGTCGAATCGCCCCCCTTGGGCCGCTATCGGGGCGTTCAGGAGGAGGGCAAACGCGGCAGTGAGGACGAGTCGCGGAGCACGACGCATCGGGAACTCCTTCAATCAGGGCTGATCTGGCCGTGGGAACATCGGGCACCCGCATCCGCGGGCGACGAACCTCATACGATACCGCACTGTGACTGGTTTCGTCAGTCGGCGGGCCTGGCAACGACGGTCTGTCGCCTCCGCTAGATTCCGCGGATGGTAAGCCATCCTGCTGTGCTCGTCACTGGTGCGTCGACCGGCATCGGCGAGGCCTGTGCGCTCGAACTGGACCGTCTCGGGTACACCGTGTACGCCGGTGTCCGAAAATCAGTTGATGGAGACCGACTGAGAGGTCAGGCGTCGCCCCGGCTCGAGCCGATTCCACTCGATGTAACGGATGCCGGCGAGATCGAGTCCGCATTCTCTCGCATCGAGAGTCAGCTCGGCGGGGCCGGTCTGGCGGGTCTTATCAACAATGCCGGGATTGCGGGCGGCGGGCCGCTCGAAGTCGTTCCGCTCGATGAGGTCCGGCGCGTCTTCGAGGTCAATGTGATTGGCCTCCTGGCGGTGACGCAGGCCGCCATCCCATTGCTTCGAAGGGCCCGGGGCCGGGTCGTGAATATCGGGTCGATTGCCGGCAAGGCGGTCACTCCGTTCGTCGGGCCGTACTGCATGTCCAAGTTTGCGGTCGAGGCGCTCACCGATGGTTTGAGGCTGGAGCTCGCGCCGGACCGGATCGACGTCGTCGTGATCGAGCCTGGTGCCGTGCGGACACCGATCTGGCAGAAGGGGCTCGCCGCGCTTTCCGCTGCTCCGCCGATGCCGCCCAGCGCGGAGGCGCGATACGGCGACAAGTTGCGCTTCCTGGGCAAGCTGCTGGAGCTGAACGCTCGACGCGGGGTGCCGCCCGAGGCAGTCGTCGATGCCGTCGTCGATGCGATGCGCGCGGAGCGACCGAGGACCAGATATCTGGTCGGCAAGGATGCGAAGATGCGCGCGGCCCTGACGCGATTCATGCCGGACCGGGTCACCGACTTCGTGATCCGGTCGGTCCTGGCGCGGTTGGAGCGCAAGCTGGCGTGAAGCTGCTTCGACCGTTCGCGGTGCTGACCTGGTCTCTGCTGGCAGTTGGCTCGAGCGGATGCCTCGATCGTGACCCGACCTCACCGGACGGGACGCCGCTGCCCGATGTGGTGCCCACCTTGCTGCCGGCCGCGCTCTGGCTCGAGTCGGGCGATACGGTGACCCTGCGTGCCGAGCCGAGTCAGCCGATGAGCTTGCGGGTTTCGAACCCCAGTGTCGTCGGCCTGACCGGACCGCGCATGACCGCCCTTGCTCCGGGAGTCGCCGATGTCGAGGCACTGTTTCAGATCGGCCGCCGCACCTCGATCGTCGAGGTGCGAGCTCCGCTGCCATCGCGCCAGCCGGTGCTGGCCTCGCAGGGTCTGACGGATGCCAGCCTGCTCGGCGTCTGGGCTGCCGACGCATCGACCATCTTCGCGGTTGGTGCTGATGGCGTGGTGCTGGTGACCCGGGATGCGGGAGTGAGCTGGGAGAAGATGTCGACGCCGACCACTGCGGACCTCACCTCGGTGTGGGGCAGCTCGGCAAACGACGTCTATGCGGTTGGCGCCCGCGGGGCGGCCATGCACTTCGACGGCCAGGTCTGGCGCAACCTCTCCCTCGATACCGAGCAGGCGCTGCTGGCCGTCTGGGGGCTCGACGCGAATCATGTCTACATCGTCGGTGCGCAGATCGCGTTTGCGCGCGAAGGAGGCGCCTGGCGCGAGATGCCGGGGGCAGAGGCGTCGGAACTCTGGGCGGTCTGGGGTACCGCTCCTGATCAGCTGTTCACCAGCGGCCAGAACGGCGTGATCCTGACGTGGGACGGTGCCACCTGGCGCCCCATGGAGTCGCCGACTCGGCTGGTGCTCTTCGGCCTCTGGGGCACTTCTGCCGTCGACATCTACGCCGTCGGGATTCGCGGCACCGTGCTTCACTACGACGGCACCGGATGGCGACCGGTCGCGGTACCCAGCCAGGCCGATTTCTTCGGCATTGCCGGGCGCAACAAGAGTGACATCGTGGTGGTCGGCAATACCGGGGCGGTCATCAGTTTCAACGGCGTGGCGTGGACCCAGGCGCCCCAGCAGGCCACCATCGAGAATCTGCGCGCTGCTGCTTTCGATCCTTCCGGCACGCTTTGGGCGGTGGCCTGGGCCGGCACCGTCATCAAACGCTCGATGGCAGGCTGGCAGCTCTCCGCGTCTTCGCCGCTGTTGACGGCCTCCGCGGTTGGTGCGGATGGTCGGGTCTATCTGGCGGGAGGCGCGGGGACCCTGTTGCGCAGGGCCGGATCCGGGTTCGAGCGGGTCGGCCCGCTCCTGCGTCGGGATCTCTACGGCATGGCCCTGACCGCGTCTGGCGATCTGTTGGTCGTGGGCGACAGCGGCCTTGCGCTCAGCAAGCGCGGCGAGGAGTGGCAGACGGAACTCACGCCGACCCGCGTGCTCCTCCGCTCGGTCTGGGCCGATCCGACGGATCCCGATGCCGTCTTTGCGGCGGGCGATCGCGGCACCGTGATCCAGCGGGTCGGCGGTGTCTGGCGTCTCCACCAGACGCCGACGACCGCTTTCATCCGCCACATCTGGGGAGTCGACGGTCGCAATGTCTTTGCCGTGGGCGACAGCGGCATCGTCCTGCGCTATCGCGGTATCGGCTGGGAGCGCTTGCCAACGCCGACCGCGCTGCGCTTGCGTGCGGTGGTCGGTACCGGGCCGCGCGATGTTGTGGCAGTGGGCGAGGCAGGGGTTGCCATTCGCTTCGACGGGCAGAGCTGGTATCCGGTGCCGTCGTCTGCCGACGTCGAGCTGCGGGCCATCGCGGCCGTCGGGCCGACCGAGTACTACGCCATTGGCCACGAGGGCGTCATGCTCCGATTCCACGGGGCTCGCTGGACCGCGCTGACGCCCGTTACCAGCGTGTTCCTGCTCGGCCTCAACCGCCAGCCGGATGGCCGGCTCCTCGGCGTGGGCACCAACCAGACCCTGGTCGAACTGGTCCGCTGAGCCTCAAGTTGCCCGGCCAGGACGCCGATACTTCGACAGCGTGAATCGTGTCCTGTATCGAAGGCTAGGCGTGACGATCGATCGAACCCAACGTCGCCTCGGGCTGGCCCTCACCTGGTATCTCGTCGTTGTCATCGTCGTCGTGACCCTGGTGCCGTTTGGCTTCGAGCCGCCCACCGGACTCCGGCTGGTCGGCTTTGCGACCGTCGCCGACGTGGTGCAGAACATCGCTCTCTTCGTACCCCTGGGCTTCGTCGTGGCGTTTGCCGGGCGCTGGCAGCCCGTCCTGATCGGTGCCGGGCTCAGCTTGTCGGTCGAACTGCTGCAGCAGTTGCTGCCGGCGCGGTCTCCCTCCCTGATCGACTTGGTGACCAATACGCTCGGCGCCGGGCTTGGCGGGCTCGTCTACCAAGCCATCCGGCGGACGCTGATGCGCAGCTCTCGGGTCGGGGTACTCGCCCTCGACTTGCCGCTGATGGGGCTGGTGTACCTCACCATTCCGCTCCTGTGGCTGTCCGGTCTGGGTCACGACGGTGATCCGGTTCGCCGCTGGCTGCTCGGGCTCGTCGGGCTCGGCGTGGCGGTGATCCTTGCTTCGGTTGCGCGGCATCATCTGGTGCCACGAGGTGTGCCAAAGGTCGTGGTCGCGTTGTTCGGCGGTTTGCTGTTTGCCGTTGGGCTTGCTCCGGGCTGGTTTCTCGAACCGACCTTTCTGATCTCGTGTTCGCTTTCGGTCGCGCTGGGCGTGCTCTTGCTGGGCGAGTACCTGACCCGAGCCGAACCGGACGGGCGACGATACGAAGTGCCAACGGTGCGGCGGGCCCTGGTTCCCTTGACGGTCTATCTCCTCTGCGTGGCGCTCTGGCCGGTGGTAGACCTAGCCGCGACCTGGCAAGGCGGGGTGCTGCCCAGCCGTCCGGTCCGTGAGCTGGGCAATGCCGGGATTCTGCAGCTCCTCGAGCTGATGGCCGTATGCAGTGTGATCGGCTACGCCACTGCGGAGATTCTGAGCCGGGCTGCGGATCGGGCCCCGATCGGACGAGTCGGTGCTCTCACCTCGAGCGCGGCTGCAGGGGGCGTGCTGATCGGGTTGCGGGGGTTCTCGCCGGGGTACGGCGCAAGCCTGATAGAAGGATTACTCCTCGGCTTTGCCGTCTGGATCGGCGCGCTGCTCTTCTGGCGGCAACGCGCCTATGTGCTGGCCTTGCTGGGTAAGGCCGACCCGCACCGGGTGGCGGGCCAGCACGAGTGGGCTAATGTTTCGCTGACGGCCCGCCGTAGCGAAGCGGGATGACCGTACCCCTTCCCGGCGTCGTCATCGTCACCTGATAGAGCCAGTCGAACTCCGCCTCGGTCATTTCCGGAACAGGTTGCCCGGACAGCCGGGTCACGATGACCGGCACCAGATTGCTGTGACTCACGACCAGCACGCGGCTGCCGGGAGGCAGAGCGGCGATGGCCTTGACCAGAGCCTCCTGATCGCGGGCGTCGACGGTTTGCGCTGCCAGGCCCGTCGCGGCACCCAGCGGAGCGGCGGTTTCCTGGGTGCGTTTGAACTGGGATGTGAAGATCGCGTCGATCCGAGCGCTGGCCAGGGCGTGGGCCAGGGCAGATGCGCGAGTCCGCCCCACCTCGCTGAGGGGTGAGTCGGTCTCGCTCGAGGCCCGCTCAGCGTGCCGGACCACGAACACCGTCGTTGCCTCCTGGGCAGCCGTGCTGGCTGGTAGCCACAGCAGGCCGGCGAGTGCCAGCAGCCATCCGGTTCGGACCATACGTCCTCCCTGTTGGGACCCCTTGCCGCCGCTGTCCGAGGTCGCGATCATAACCCGAAGGATGTGTCAGGCGGCGGTTAACGATCGTCTGAAAGATAGATGTTCGGTCAACCCGAAGTCGACCATGGCCAATGGAGTCCAACCGATGATGCTGCAGACTGGAAGCCTGGTGCGTACGGTCGTGCTGTCGACCCTGCTGGCCGGCTTTGCCGGTGCCTGCGCCACCAATCCTGTAACGGGGCGGCGCGAGCTTTCCTTCGTTTCCGAGTCGCAGGAAATCGCAATGGGGCAACAGGGTGCCCAGGAGGTGCGTCAGTCGATGGGCCTGGTCCAGGACGCCGCGTTGCAGGAGTATGTCCGGACCATCGGGATGCGCCTGGCCCGTGAGTCGGAGCGCCCCGGTCTGCCATGGTCGTTCGAGGTCGTCGACGATGCCGCCGTCAACGCGTTCGCGTTGCCGGGCGGGCCGATCTTCGTGACTCGCGGCATCCTCGCCTTCATGCAGAACGAAGCGGAACTGGCGTCGGTACTCGGCCATGAAATCGGCCATATCACGGCCAAGCATTCCGTGCAGCAGATCTCCCGTACTCAGCTGGCGCAGGGCCTGCTGGGGGTCGGGAGCATTCTGAGCAGTGAAGTCGCCGCGATTGCCGGCGTCGCGGGCCAGGGGCTCGGACTGATGTTTCTCAAATACGGTCGCGATGCGGAAACGCAGGCTGACGACCTGGGATTCAAGTACGCACTCAATGACGGCTACGACGTCCGGGCCATGCAGAGCATGTTTGCCATGCTGAGTCGCGTCAGCGGAGGCCCCACCGCGGAGGGTCGACTGCCGCAGTGGCTGTCGACTCATCCGGATCCTGAGAATCGAATTGCCAGGACCGAAGAGCGGCTGGCAGGGGTCACGGTTGATTTCAGCAAGGCCAAACTCAACCGTGATGCCTTCATCCAGCGCATGGATGGCCTCGTTTTCGGCGAGAACCCCCGCCATGGGTTCTTCGAGGGCACCCGCTTCAATCATCCCGACATGGCGTTTCGCTTCGACTTTCCCAACGGCTGGCAGACGCAGAACCAGGCGGCGGCGGTCGTGGGTGTCAGCAGCGGGCAGGACGCCATGGTGGTGCTCAGCGTACCTGGCAAAGCGGCGCCGGCACAGGCGTTGACCCAGTTCCTCGGTCAGCAGGGCATTCAGGCAGGGGCAACCTCCAACGCCTCGATCAACGGTTTGCCGGCGGCGTCTGCCGAGTTTCAAGCTCAGACGCAAGGCGGCGTGGTTGCGGGGCGGGTCAGCTACGTGTCCCACGGCGGGAACACCTTCCAGTTGCTGGGCTATACTCCTGCTGCGCAGTGGGCCTCATACCGAAACGTTCTGAGTCAGTCGATCCAGAGTTTCGGGCGGCTGACCGATCAGGCGGCGCTTGCCAGGCAGCCGGTTCGCATTCGCCTGGTGCGGCTGACCCGGGATATGACGGTCGACGAGTTCCACCGGCAGTACCCGAGCCAGGCTTCCGTCACCGCGGTTGCCTACATCAATGGGGCGAATGCAACGACTGACGTTCTCAAGTCGGGTACCATGGTGAAGCGAGTGCAGTAGGTCCGCATGACATCCTCCCGGGGCTGGAGTCAGTTTCCGGCAACCCTGCTCATTCGAATCATGGTGGGCGGGGTTTTTCTGTCGGAAGGAATCCAGAAGTTTCTGTTTCCGGCGGAAGTTGGGGCCGGCCGCTTTGCCCGAATCGGGATTCCCACCCCGGAGGTCCTGGGTCCGTTGGTGGGCGCCATCGAGATTGGGGCCGGCGCAATGGTGCTCGCCGGCCTGGCCGTTCGCCTGGCCGTGGTACCCTTGCTTGGCATCATGGCGGTGGCGTTTCTGACGACCAAGCTGCCGATCCTCCTCGGTGCGGACCTGGGACCATTCCGAGTCCGCCAGATTCCCTACTACGGGTGGTGGGGCCTCGCGCATGAGGGACGCACCGACTTTGCAATGACGCTTGGTTCGCTGTACCTGCTCGCGGTTGGCGCTGGCGCGTGGTCGCTGGACGAGATTCGATCGCGGCGGGGGGTGAGGGGTGGCAGTCCGCCACCAGGCGATGGCAGCTGAACCGGGCGGGCCGGCACAGGAGCCCGCGGGCAACCTTCGAGAGTTGGCGACCGTCTTTCTCAAGCTCGGGACGATCGCCTTCGGTGGACCGGCCGCCCACACTGCCATGATGGAAGGCGAAGTCGTCGAACGTCGCCGCTGGCTCGATCGCGGCACGTTCCTCGACTTCGTCGGGGCCACCAACCTGATTCCCGGACCGAACTCGACCGAGCTGGCACTGCATATCGGCTATCTGCGCGCCGGCTGGCGTGGACTGCTGACGGCGGGCGTCTGCTTCATCCTTCCAGCCGCGCTGATTGCTGTTGGACTGGCGGAGCTTTACCGGCGGTTCGGCAGCGTTCCCGATGCGGCCGCCGTGCTCGAGAGTATCAAGCCCATCGTCGTTGCCGTGGTTGCTCATGCAGTGTGGCGGCTTGGGCGCACCGCAGTCAAGGATGTCGCAGCGGCGGTGCTGGGCTTGGCATCGTTGGTGGCAATACTGCTAGGTGTGCATGAGCTGGCTGTTCTCGCGGCCGCCGCGCTGGTCATGGTTGCCTGCCGCCGAATCGTTGCCGGCCCCACGATGCCCGTCGTATCGTCGCTGGTCGTTTTGCGGTCGGAACCTGCCTCGGCAGAACCCGTCAAAGCGATGGCCGCCGCAGGCGTGATCGCAACTGCGACAGGCGCCATCGGCTTCAGCTTGACGACCCTTTTCCTCACTTTTGCAAAGATTGGTGCCGTTCTCTTTGGCAGCGGCTATGTCCTGTTTGCCTTTCTGCGAGCCGACTTCGTCGAGCGCCTGGGGTGGATTTCGGAGAGCCAGTTGCTCGATATCGTGGCCATTGGCCAGGTGATTCCCGGGCCACTCTTTACCGTCGCCACGTTCATTGGCTATTGGCTTGCGGGCCCGATCGGCGCACTCGTGGGCACCGCCGGGATCTTTTTGCCGGCCTTTGTCTTCGTGGCGCTGAGTGGTCCGCTGATTCCGCGGTTGCGACGGTCGGCCACGGTTGGTGCGGCGCTCGATGGACTCAACCTGGCCTCGCTCGCGCTGATGGCGGCGGTCACTGGCCTGATGGCGAGAACGGCCCTCCATGACCCATTCGCAATCTTCCTGGGGCTGGCGGCCTTCATACTCCTCTGGCGGTTCCGGCTGGGCGTGGCCTGGCTCGTCCTGGTCGGCGCCGTCGTCGGGCTGATCCGGGTCGGGCTGCTCCGGTGGTGACTTGACTCATCAACTATTGTTGATACATTGAGATCATGACCGCTGCCACCACCGGCGTTGAGACCGCCCGTTTGTTCCAGGCCCTGTCCGACCCGACCCGCTTGCAGATCCTCGGTTTGCTGCGCGGGGGGGAACGGTGCGTCTGCGAACTGACCGGCGTGCTGGATGCGGCCCAGTCACGGCTCTCGTTTCACCTCAAGGTGCTCAAGGACGCAGGTCTCGTTACGGACCGTCGGGAGGGGCGCTGGGTCTACTACACAGTTCGGTCGGCAGCGTTGAGCGACCTGCAAGGGGCCCTGGAGGACCTAGTGCCGACCTTCACCGCGACGGGGTCCGCCGATTCGAAGTGCTGTGGCTGATTTTTTGTGCTCGATATATCAAGTTTTCTTGATGGGGAGGACGTATGAGTGATCCAACATCCGAGGCCTGCTGCCCTCCGGGATGCTGCGACAACAAGGCCGCTGAGCCGGGGCAGATCCGCACCGTGGTTCGCGAGAAGTACGGCGCCGCCGCCGAGCGCGTCCGGGCCGGCCAGGCCAACGGCTGTTGCGGAGCGGGGCCTGGCTCCGACTGCGCCGACCCGATTACCTCGAACCTCTACGACACCGTCGAGACGGCTGGTCTTCCTGCGCAGGCGCTGCTGGCCTCGCTCGGTTGCGGCAATCCAACGGCACTGGCCGAGTTGCACCCGGGTGAGACGGTGCTCGATCTTGGCTCGGGGGGAGGGATCGACGTGCTGCTTTCGGCGCGCCGGGTCGGTCCCACCGGCCACGCCTATGGTCTCGATATGACGGACGAGATGCTGGCGCTCGCGCGCGACAATGCGCGGGAAGCGGGAGCGACCAACGTGACGTTCCTGAAGGGTGAGATCGAGCAGATTCCGCTGCCCGACGCCTCCGTCGACGTGATCATCTCCAACTGCGTCATCAATCTGTCGGGCGACAAGGGGCGGGTCTTGCGTGAGGCGTTCCGGGTGCTGCGTCCCGGGGGGCGTTTTGCCGTGTCGGACGTCGTGATTCGCGGCGAGGTGCCGCCAGACGTCCGGCAGAGCATGGAGCTGTGGGTCGGCTGCGTAGCCGGTGCGCTCGAGGAGCAAACCTTCCTCCGACTGCTGGCCGAGGCTGGGTTTGCGGACAGCTCGATCGAGCCGACCCGGATCTACCGCTTCGAGGATGCGCGCGAGTTGCTGGCCGGAGCCGGGCTCGATGCTGATCGGCTGGCACACGACGTCGACGGGCGTGTCATGGGTGCGTTCGTGCGAGCCCGCAAGCCGGGGTTGGTCGCGGGATGAACGAGCAGGCACGGACGCGGGTGACCGGCCCGGAGTGGAAATGGTGAGGTGACAGTGCGATATGCTCTAGTCTCGGACATTCATGCCAACCTGCCGGCTTTGGAAGCGGTCCTGGCGGACATCGACGCCCGCTTCCCTGATGCGGCCATCTACCACCTCGGCGACCTGGTCGGATACGCACCCTGGCCCAACGAGGTGGTGGCGTTGCTCGACCGCCGCGCCGTGCCGGGTGTGGCGGGCAACTATGACTCGACGGTCGGGTTCGATCACAGCCACTGTGGCTGCCGCTACGAAAATCTGGAGCAGGAGGCCGCCAGTCATCAGAGCTACGACTGGACTCGCCGCCACGTGTCGGCAGAGACCAAGCGGCGCCTTGCGGCGTTGCCGTTTCGGATCGACGTCGGGGTTCGAGGCGGCCATGCCGCCGGTCCACGACTGATCCTGGTGCATGGCACGCCGACCCTCAACACCGTCTATTGGACCGAAGACCGTCCCGACGACTTCTGTCGCAAGATGGCTGCGCATGCCGGTGCCCGGACCGGCGACCTGATCGCCTTCGGTCACACCCATCGTCCGTGGCATCGCGTGGTCGACGGCATTCACTACCTCAACACCGGGAGCGTCGGGCGCCCGAAGGACGGCGATCCACGCGCCGGCTATGCCCTGGTCGATGCGCGTGCGGAGCAACTCACGGTTGCGCTCATCCGGGTCGACTACGACTTGGACCGGGCGGCGACCGCGATTCTGGCGAGCGAGCTGCCCGGTCGTTTTGCCGAGGAACTGCGTCGCGGCGGGGCCGCATAGTCCGATCGTGGTTCGGGCCATCTCGACGGTCATCCGCGACGCATAGTGAGGAGCACGATTCCCCGAGACCACCCCGTACTCGAGGGCGTGCACGATCGGATCTCCAGTCTATGGAACGTACCAATAACAGGACCGCATCATGAGCCAAGGCGTCGCCGGGAAGATGTCGCTGCTGGACCGCTACCTGACGGTCTGGATCTTCGCCGCAATGGGTCTCGGAGTACTGCTCGGCTACCTTGCTCCGGTCGGCGTTCATCGTTTCAATCAGGCGCTAACGGTTGGTGAGCATACCAATCTGCTGATCGCCTTCGGTTTGATATTGATGATGTACCCGCCGCTGGCCAAGGTGAAGTACGAGATGCTGCCGAAGGTGTTTTCCGACGTGAGGATCGTCGGCCTGTCGCTGCTGCAGAACTGGGTCGTCGGCCCGGTCCTGATGTTCGCGCTCGCGGTGGCGTTTTTTGGCTGGATCGCCCCGACGTTGTTTGGCCCGGATGATCGCTGGGGCCTGTACATGGTCGGACTGATCATGGTGGGCATCGCTCGGTGCATCGCCATGGTGCTGGTGTGGAACCTGCTCGCCAAAGGGAACACCGAGTACGCGGCGGGCCTGGTCGCACTCAACAGCATTTTCCAGATCGTCACGTTCGGGTTCTACGCCTGGGTCTTCATTACCGTCCTCCCGCCGCTGTTCGGATTGGAAGGGATGGTCGTCGAGGTCAGCATCGGCGAGATCTTCAAGAGCGTGATGATCTTCCTCGGGATTCCCTTCGCAGCCGGCATTCTCAGCCGGGTCATCCTGGTGCCCATGAAGGGCGGCGACTGGTATGATCGGGTTTTCATTCCAAGAATCTCGCCGATCACCCTGATCTCACTGCTGTTCACGATCGTGGTGATGTTTTCCATGCAGGGTGACAGGATCATCAACCAGCCGCTCGACGTGTTGTGGATCGCCATTCCGCTCAGCGCGTACTTCGCGGTGATGTTCCTGGCCAGCTTTTTCATGGCCTGGAAGGTCGGCGCGGACTACTCGCGCTCAGCGACCCTGGCTTTCACCGCTTCAGGCAACAACTTCGAGCTGGCAATCGCCGTGGCCATCGGCGTCTTCGGCATCACGTCGCCGATTGCCTTTGCTACCGTGGTCGGACCGCTGGTGGAGGTCCCTGTGCTGATCGGGCTGGTGCACGTGAGTCTTTACTTCCGTCGGAAATTCTTCGGCCATGAGATTGCCGCGGGGGCGGCGTAACGGGTGGATCGTTCGGCAGGGCAGCTGGCGGCAGGGGCAAGTCATTCCGCCGGTTCGCGGTCGAATCCGGTACTCGCCGACATGAGGAACTCGAAGTGCCGTCCGGGTCCGCTGAGTCGTCCCCGGAACCAGCGGACCCGGTCGCGGGCCACGGCCAGGTACCAGGACTCCAGTTTCAGCGGCGTTCGCCGGGCGAATGCCGCAGGGGTCAGTACCGCTGCGCAGCCACCATGCTCGGGGTCGCGGACCGACCGGTAGCGGATGATCTGCACGCCTTTGGTGCGTGCCTTGCGCGCCATGGCTTGGCAGCCGGTGTAGTCGTCCGGATCGGTCCAGATGCGTTGGCGGCGCAAGTAGGGCGGTTCGCGGAGGTCGATGGCGGGACCGCGCAGCTGGACTTGAAAGACGGTCTGCTCACGGGGCTCGAGTTCTGGCAAGGCCGGGCTCGCCATCAGGAAACGCCAGCGCCAGTAGCCCACCTCGGCGCAGGCCGTGCGGACGGCGTCGGCGCCGTAAAACACGCCGGGATCATGCGGCGCTCGAAAGCGCGAGCCGAACTCGCTGGTCGGGTAGCGGAATGGGGTGAAGAGCAGATAGTGGAGCCGGGACGCCTCGGCAGGCACCGCCGGCTTGTGGGCTTCGAGGATTTCTTCCAGCACGCGCTGTTCATCGGCCGTGTCCACTAGGGCCATGGTCGCCACGACGTGCTGTGCTTCGACCGCCCGCCACACTTCGAGCCGGCCTGAAACAGGTTCAGACTCGGCCACGGACCGCATCGAGGTAGTGGATGACCCGGACCAGGCCTTCCGTCGTCCCGATCAGGGCAATCGGGGTTCCGTTCAAATCGCGGTTGGGTCCCCGGAGCCAGATCGTGGCCGCGTCGCCATGGCCGACCAGGGCGTCGAGGGAACGGAAAAGCCGCACCAGCAGAGCGCCAAGCTCCCATTCTTTACCTCGGGTCGGCGAGAGCTGATAGCGGCCGGCGACGAGTCGTGAGGCCGAGGCGCGGCTGATGCCGAGGGTCAGGGCGAGCTCGCTCTGATTGAGGCCGAGATGGCTCGCGGCCCGGACGACGGCTTTGGAAAGCGTCGGGGCAGGCAGCGGGGCGGCTGATCGGAAAGGGTGGCTCATTCTGTAGAAATAATATGTGCGATTTGTTTCTGGGGCAATTCTAGGGTCGGCCTACCCCCGGCTGGTCCGCCGTCGCATGAAGTCCATCAGGATGAATTGTCCCAGGGTCATCGTGTTGGTGAAGTAGGCTTTGCCGCGGCAGATCTCGGAGACCCGCTTGACGAACGCCACCAGGCTCTGTTCTCGGGCGAGCATGAAGGTGTTGATCACGATGCCGCTCTGCCGGCAGGCGGCCACTTCGCGGAAGGTCGCTTCGAGGATTTCGGGGTCGAGGCCGACTGCGTTGACGTAGACGTGTCCGGATGGCGCCGTCATGGCGGACGGCTTGCCGTCCGTGATCATGATGATCTGCCGCATCTCCTTCTTCTGGGCCATCAGCAGGCGGCGCGCCAGCTTGAGCCCGTCGGCCGTATTGGTGTGGTAGGGCCCGACCTGGGCCGATGGCAGCGCAGCAAGGGGGATCTCTTCCGCGCGATCGTGGAAGAGCACGACTTTCAGAGTGTCGCCGGGGTACTGGGTTCGAATCAGGTGGGTGAGCGCCAGCGCCACTTTCTTGGCCGGTGTGAAACGGTCCTCGCCATAGAGGATCATCGAATGCGAACAATCGAGCATCAGGACCGTGGCGGCCGACGAGCGGTACTCGGACTGGTGGACCTGGAGGTCGTCGTAGTCCAGCTCGAGGGGCACCGACAGGCCGTGGCGGGCAATTGCGCTCGCCAGGGTGCCAGGCACATCGAGGTTGAGGGTGTCGCCGAACTGGTAGGGTCTGGACGAACCTTCGGCCTCGATGCCGGTGGAAAGCAGCCGGGTTTCGTGGGCGCCGAGACTGGCCTTTCCGGCGGCGCCCAGCAAGTGCTTGAGCGTGCGGTGGCCGAGAAAATCGAGACCCTTGTCGGTCAGGTCGAAATGGACCTGCTCGGCTGCGGCGCGGGCCTGCCCTCCAGGGCCGACGACCGCGGAGTACCCGGTCGGGGTTTGGGGCAGCTCGCGGGTTTTGAGGTACCCTTCGGCGATCAGTCGTTCGATCAGCGCATCGATCAGGGCGGCCAGCTGCGCGGCGAGTTCGGCGTCCTTGGCGTCGTCGCCGGAAGGCTCACCCCGGAGGTAGCGCACCATCTCCGGGGTCAGTTGTCCGGATTGGAGCAGCGCGTCCAGAATGGCTTGGCGGAGGGCGTCGAGCGAGTGGTCGCCCCCTTCCGGCGGCGGTGCCCACCAGGGCCATTCCGCCTCGCTGCCCCCAAATCCGGACTGAAGCAGAAAGTCCCCGAGCTGATCGAGCAATGCCTGGAGATTGACCGCGTCGGCCAGTCCCGGGGTGAACTTGGTGTAGGTCGTGTACCGCATCCAGATAAGGTGCCGTATCCGGACGGTCCGGGCAACGGGAAGTGCGGAGTGGAGGGTTGAGGCCTGCCCGAATTCCGGGCGTGACTATCTTCCGGTCCGTGCTCCCTCTCTTACGCCGGGCCGGCGAATCCGTCGGGCGGGGTCTTCTCTCGATCGGTGCGCTTCAGAGTCGCAACTTCCGGCTCTTCATTTCCGGTCAGTTCATCTCGCTTTGCGGTTCGTGGATGCAGACGGTGGCGCTCTCATGGCTGGTGCTCGAGCTCACCGATTCCACCCTCAAGACCGGGCTCGTCGTCACGCTCAACGCCTTGCCGGTGCTGCTGTTCACGCTCTATGGCGGAATCGTGGCGGATCGGGTCAACAAGCGTCGTTGGCTGATGACGCTGCAGACCCTCTTTCTCGTCGAAGCGCTGGCGCTCGGCGTGCTGACGGTGATGGGGTGGATCACGGTTCCTTTGATTTACCTGCTGTCGGTGTGTGCCGGGCTGATCAGTGCATTTGAGATCCCGATTCGCCAGGCGTACCTGGTCGAAATGGTCGGCAAGCCTCACCTGATGAGCGCGATTGCCCTCAACAGCTCTGCCTTCAACCTCTCTCGTGTCTTCGGACCGGCGCTGGGCAGTCTCGTCAGCGCGATGCTGGGCTCGGCCGCCTGCTTCTTCATCAACGCCGCGAGCTTCCTTGCGGTCCTGATCGGTCTCTACAAGATCGATGCGCACCTGGGAGCGGCTCCCCCGGCCATTCGGCGGACCGGCTATCGGGCCGGCATCGATCATGTTTTCGGGCTCCGGTTGCCGCGCGCACTGGTGATTCTCACGACCACGTTCACGCTGTTCGGTGCTTCATTGACCGCCATCCTGCCCGCCTTTGCCCGAAAGACGCTTGGTGTCGAGGTCGAGGGGTTCGGCGGATTGCTGGCGTCTTTCGGTATCGGTGCGGCGTGCGGGGCGCTGATGCTCGCTGCGATCGGTCAGCGATTTCCGCGGGAGCGGGTGGCGTTTACGGCGGGGCTCGGGCTCGGTGGCAGTCTGCTCCTGATCGGCATCATCCATTCCTACGTGGCGTCGGCCACGCTGCTGGTCGTGGCGGGCCTCTGCATGGCGCTCAACGCAATCATGACGAACACCATTCTGCAGACCAGCGCGCCGGACCATATCCGCGGCCAGGTCGTCGGGCTCTACGCCTTCATCGTCATCGGGATGGCACCGTTCGGTTCGGCGCAGGCCGCCTGGATCGGCGAGCGGTTTGGGCCGTCGTTTGCCATCGGGCTGGGTGGAGCGATTTGTCTGATCGTTGCGGCGACGGTATCCTGGCGAATGGGCTTTTTCCGACCTCCGCCTCCCGCCAACGCGGAAGCTCCAGCGACCGGGAGTGCGCCATGATCATTACGCTGTCGCGTGAGTTCGGTGCCGGTGGCGGGCTGGTGGCTCGTCGGGTTGCGGCTGCGCTGGGCTGGCGCGTGGTCGACAACGAACTGATCGATCAGATTGCCGACCGTTCCGGCCTGACCCCGGAGGAGGTGGCCGAGCGGGAAGAGCGGGCCCCCGGTTTCGTGGAACGCCTGGTACGCGCGCTGAGCAAGGCTGCGCCGGAAATTCAGGCGGCGCCATCCGACGATGTGCCCGAACTGGAGGAGGCCAAGCTGGTCCGGGTGACTGAGGCGGTGGTGGCCGACGCGAGTCGGGAAGGACGGGTTGTGCTGGTCGGTCGGGCGGCGTCGGCGGTACTGGGAGGTGAGCGGGACGCGCTGCATGTCAAAGTCGTCGCGCCGCGTCAGGCCAGGATCGACGCCATCGTATCGCGGACCGGTTGCACGCCCGATCAGGCTGCTGCGGAGGTGGCGCGCTCGGATTCGGCGCGGGCGAGGTATCACGAGTTCTATTACGGCCGCGACTGGCGCGACGCATCGAAGTATCATCTCGTACTCAACACGGCAGCGCTCGGAATCGATCAGACCGTCGATACCATCGTCGGGCGGGCCAAAATCCGTTGGCCTCACGAAACCCTCGAGCGCCGTTCGACCCGACCCTGATCCGGTCAGTCGTCCGGGTCGCGACGCCGTTCCCGCCCGAACCGCGCGGCCGTCCATCCCAGGTCGTCGCTCCGGCTGATTCGTTTCTGCGCGGTCAAGGCTTCGAGGGTCAGCTCCGCAGCGGAGACCAGGTCCGCGCCGGCGTGATCGGACCCGCCGGCCACCTGCGCGGCCAGCGGGACCAGTCCCGGGACGGTCTCGAACGCCGAGAGACAGAGCTCGGTGCGCTCGTCGCCGCCGATCCGCAGCGCGCCGCCGCCGTCGAACCACGCCACCACCAGGTCGATCTGTTCCGGGCTGACATCCTCGGCGCGAGCCGCGAAGGTCCGGTGGGCCGCGCGGCGGACCAGATCCTTGGCAATGGTTTCCGCACCTTGCAGTTCGCCCTCGTACTCGAGCTCGAGTTTGCCGGTGATGGCGGGAAGCGAGGCGTAGCAGTCGCTCACCCGCGGGACGACGGTGCGCTCGCCGCGCATGATACCGCGCCGCTCCGCGTTGGACACTACGTTCTCGAGCAGGCTGATGGGGAGGCGCTGGCTGACACCAGATCGTTTGTCGATCCGTCGATCGGTGCGGGCTTCGAAAGCGACGCGCTCGATCAGTTCACGCATGAACTCCGGGGTCCGGACCTCGAGTTCGCCCCGATCGACCCAGGCTTCCTGGGCGGTGATGGCCATTCCCAGTTCGACCGTGCGGGGGTAGTGGGTCTGGATTTCGGCGCCGATGCGGTCCTTGAGCGGGGTCACGATCTTGCCCCGGGCCGTGTAGTCCTCGGGATTGGCCGTGAAGACGAGCGCCACGTCGAGGGCCAGGCGGATCGGATATCCTTTGATCTGGACGTCGCCTTCCTGCATGATATTGAAAAGCCCGACCTGAATCTTGCCGCTCAGGTCGGGCAGCTCGTTGATGGCAAAGATGCAGCGGTTGGCTCGTGGCAGCAGGCCGTAGTGCATGGTGAGTTCGTCGCCTAACGTGTGTCCCCCCCTGGCGGCCTTGATCGGATCGATATCGCCGATCAGGTCGGCAATGGTGACGTCGGGCGTGGCCAGTTTCTCGACGTAGCGCGCTTCACGGGGCAGCCAGGCGATCGGGGTGTCGTCGCCATGCGTAGCTAGAGTGTCGCGGGCGTACCTCGAAATCGGGGCAAAGGGGTCATCGTTGATTTCGCTGCCCGCCACGACCGGGATAGCCTCGTCGAGGAAACGGGTCAGACCGCGGAGCAGCCGGCTCTTGGCCTGGCCGCGGAGCCCGAGCAGGATAAAATCCTGCCGAGCAAGCAAGGCGTTGATGACCTGGGGCACCACGGTGTCCTCGTATCCCTGAATGCCGGGAAAGAGGGTCTCGCCCCGGGCGAGAGCGGCGAGCAGATTGGCGCGGATCTCGTCGTGGATACTGCGGGCGCCAACGTATGGACTGGCACGCAGTCCGCCGAGAGTGGTGGGTCGTTCCATGGTCTGTCATTCCTGCGGTGGACTCCGTCAGGCGAAGTCACACCATGCTGGGTTTCTGTGGGCTCTCGCGCCGTGGGCTCGGGACGGTTCTAACCGATGCTTGTAGCGCTAAGTCGTTGTCCTGTTTGACAAAAGCGTCCAGGTCCCTATCTTCAACACTAGTGGAACAGCGCTCCCCGGCCCCTGTCGACCACTGACCAAAGTAACCCTCGGTTCCGTAAGGAGTAGGAATGTCCAAGTACCTGTTGGCCGCCGCGTCGGTGCTGTTGCTGGCCGCTTGCGGTGAGAAGAAGGCTGAAGAAGTACCGGCAGTCGACACCGCCGCCGTCGTTGCCCCGGCCCCTTCGCTGGATGCCGTCGACAGCACGACCGACACGACGGTCGCGCGTGACACCGCCGCGGCGGAGACGCCGCAGTAAACGTCGCGTCACGAGTGTTCGAGAGCCCCGGCCGCGTTTCTGGTGCCGGGGCTCATTGTTTTCCGGCGGTCAGGCCAAGCTTTGCGGCGGGATGAACCACGGCCCGGGTTCCAGCCCTGCGACGCGAACCGTCACGCCCGCCAAGTCCAGGGTAGTCCCAGGCTCCACCTCCCTGCGGACCTTGGCAAGCCCGATGGCGTGGTCAGGACCGAGTTCGATCAGCGTGCCGATGCGAGCCACAGGCTTGCCGTCCCGCTCGATGGGATCGGTCAGCCCTGAGCGGTCGCCGGTGACTTCCAGGCCCCGCAGCAGCCAGTTTGCATGTCCTCGGAAATGGAGGCGGGCCACCGTTTCCTGCCCGACGTAGCACCCTTTGGTATACGAGATACCGCCAATGCCGTCGAAATCGACTTCTTGAGGCAGGGTCCGGTCGTCGATCTCCACGCCCAGTGTTGGAAACCCGGCAAGGACTCGCGCGGTACGGAGATCGCCCATCTCACCCAGCGCGCCGGTACCCCCGAGAATGGCGTCTGCATCGGGCAGCACTGCGGACGGACCGAGCACGAGGTAGCGGAAGCCGGCCCGGCTGGACGGTGGTGCTCCAACGACGATCTCTCCCGAACCAACGGGTAGCCGGTGGGCCCGCCCCGGCTCTGGGTGCGGGCTGTCTGCGAGACTCACCCATGGATCGGTCCGTTCGCCCAGCAGCCATCGGGCAGCCCAGCTCTCGGTCAGGTCGGTCACCTTGGCAAGCCGGGGTGGAAGCTGGCGCCGAAACAGGTCGAGCGAGGCTTGCTGCGCCGAGAGATCGGTAGCGAAGAGGAAGCCATCGGCCAGCCGAATGACCCAGTAGTCGACCACGATCATACCCTTGGGGGTGAGCAGCGCGCCGTAGAGCATCGTGTCCACGCCGGGCTTGCTGACGTCGTTGGTCAAAAGGCCCTGCAGGCATTGCTCTGCTCCGGGTCCGGCAATCCGGAAGATGGCGAGCCGGTCGGGAATCCGGAGCGGATCATTTCGCAGGCGAGCGAGTTGGGTCAGAGAGCGAGGAACGCGATCCATCATTCGTTGCCGTTTGAGGACGCCGTGGCCGGGTCATCGTAAAAGCCAGCCGCGCGATACGACCAGTCGAGCAGTTCGACCGGATGGACGGCGGCAATGTCGAGGTTGGCGGCCCGCAGTCCGGCGCCGATCTGCATCAGACAACCGGGGTTGCCCGTGGCGATGAAGGCCGGTCGGGGCGACGCATCCCGGATGGCAGCAATCTTGTCGTCGAGCACCTGGCGGGACATCTCGGGATTGAGCACGCCGTAGATCCCGGCGCTGCCGCAGCAGCGATCGGCGCCGGGCAGCACGCGGACGGTCAGGTCAGGAATGGCCTGCAGCATGGCAAGCGGCTCCTTGTGGATTCGCTGCGCATGCTGCAGGTGACACGGGGCGTCATAGCACACCTCGAGCGGGAGCGAGGCGCCGCGTCGGGGCCCGGCATCGGCCAGCAACTCTGTCACGTCTCGGACGGAGCGCCCAAACCGCTCGGCGTCCCCGCTGCCGAGCAGGTGGCCCGCATCTTTGAGCAGGGCTCCGCAGCCGGCGCTGTTGACGACGACGGCATCGGCCTGGCCCAGGAACGCGCGCACATTGCGGGCGGCCAGCGCCCTGGCACCGGCCGCATCGCCGGCGTGGTCGTGCAGGGCGCCACAGCAGCCCTGGTCGGCGATCTCGACGACCCGGTATCCGTTGGCTTCCAGTGTTCGGCAGGTTGCCGCGTGGACGTGGTCGAAGAGGCCGTCCATGACACAACCACGGAAGATCGCGACGGTGCCCCGGGGGGCGGGCCCCGGGAGCCGTGACCGCATCGAACGGGCGGCTGGACGACGATCCTCGGTGGCCTCTACCATCCCGGCCAGGAACCCTAATCGGCCGGATCCGGCCCATCGGGAGGCCAGTCCGCTGGCCCGGAAGACCCGAGCCCCTGCCATAGCCAGACGCCAGGACCAGGGTCGCCGAAAGACGCCCAGGACGGCCCGCGCGGCGGGGCGGAGGCCGCGGTGCGCAACCAGGCGTTCCCGGGCAGCCTCGAGCCCGCGGCCGTACCCAACGCCAGCCGGGCAGGCGGGTTCACAGCCCCGGCAGCCGAGGCAGGCATCGAGGTGCTGACCGAGGGCGGGGTCGTCGGGGGGAATCTCGCCGCGCTCCAGAGCGCGCATCAGGAGGATGCGGCCGCGCGGGCTGTCGCTCTCGTCGCCCGTCGCGAGATAGGTCGGGCAGGCGGGCAGACAGAATCCGCAATGAACGCACGGATCGAGCGCGCTGAAGCCGCCGCGGTCGTCAGCCATCGCGCTGTCCTTCGAGTGGGGCGGCCAGGATGTTGCTCGGGTCGAAGACGGCGCGAAGCCGGTTCGTCAGGGCGCCGACTCCTTCCCGAAAAGCGCCGAAGTGGCCGATCGTCTGGCGGACACTCCAGGGGGCGCGCTCGATCGTGAGCGGCACCTCCTGCTCGGCAAGCGATCGTCGGAAGTCGAGCAGGTCTGGGATCGATGCATTGCCGGCCCAGCGAAAGCCTCCTCCCCCAACGCCCAGGCTCATCCGTCCTGCTCCCAGCTGCAGTTCGACGGCGTCGGCCAGAGCGGGCAACGACGGCGGCAAGGCGCCGGCACGGAGCGAGATCGGGCCTTCGAGGAAGGCCTGAGCCAGCGCGGTCGCTATGCCGGCGTCGCTCTCCGGCAGGGGGCGCAGCACTGGCGCCAGTGCTGCGGTGCGGGCCAGCTCCGCATCGACGCCGGCCTCGGTTCCGGCGAGTTCCACGAGCAGCATCCAATCGGTTCGGTTGGTTACGCCGGGCGAGAGCAACTCGATCGAGGTCGCGTCGATCGAGGCATCGACCAGCGCTCGGCCGGTGTGAAAGAGCGCATCGAGCTGCCCGGTCGCTGTCAGCAGCAGCCGGGCGGCCGGCAGTGTCCGGAGGCGAAGATTGACGTCGGCAATGACGCCGAACGCGCCGAAGCCACCGACTTGAAGTTTGGTCAGGTCATAGCCGGCCACATTCTTTACGACGGAACCGCCGGCCCGAACGACTCGACCGTCGCCCGTGACGACCGTGGTACCGAGCACGTGGTCTCGCACGGTGCCGAAGCGGTAGCGGGCTGGACCGGATGTGGCGGTGGCGAGGACCGAGCCGATCGACCGTTCCGGCGCGCCGGGCGGGTCGAGCGCCAGCCAGGCACGGTGCGTGGCAAGCGCATGGGCCAGCGCGCCGATTCCGACACCTGCTTGCACCGTGGCCACCAGATCGGCGGAGGCCACCGAGGTGATTCGATCGAGCCGCCGAGTCGTGACTGCCAGGTCGGCCGGTGCATCGGCCGGCATCCAGGTTCCTCGGCCCTCGATCCGGACTCGCCAGCGATGCTCGTTGGCAACGCCGAGTGCAGTGGCCAGTGCGTCCGTCGACGCGGGCGCCACTCGCGGCAGGCCGGACGGATCGAGCGTGACGGCGTCTCCCAGTTGCGCAGCGAGGGTGCGGTGGATGGCGTGGCTCATTCGACCCATCCGGCGCGCCACTCGCGGCAGCTGTGGATCGGCACGACCTTGCCGGGGTTGGCTCGACCCGAGGGGTCGAAGGCCTTCCGGGTGGCGCACATGGTGGCGAGGCTCGTCTCGTCGAAGATCAGCGGCATGTAGTCGATCTTGTCGGAGCCGACACCGTGCTCGCCCGTGATGCTGCCGCCGGCCGCGACGCACGCCTCCATGATCTCGCGGCCGGCCTGGATCGCGCGATCTCGCAGGTCGGGGTCGCGCTGATCGTAGCAGATGACCGGGTGCAGATTGCCGTCGCCGGCGTGGAAGACGTTGGTAATCAGCAGACGATGCCGCTGGCCGATGGCCGTGATGGTGTCGAGGACGGCGGGCAGGGTCGAGCGCGGCACCACCGCATCCTGCACCACCAGGTCAGCGGTGATTCTGCCCAGGGCTCCGAATGCTTTCTTGCGACCCTGCCAGAGCTTGGCCCGGCTTTCGGGGGTTTCGGCCGACCGGATCGACCTGGCCTTGAACTGCCGCAGGATAGCCTCGACCAGCGGCGCCTCGGCATCGACGGATGCGCGGGTACCGTCGAGCTCGACCAGCAGGACAGCCTCGGCGTCGGTGGGGTAGCCCGCGGCGTAGATCGAGTTCTCTACGGCCACTACGCAGGCTCGGTCCAGCAGTTCGAGCGCGGCAGGGACCACCCCGGATGCGACGATGGCGCTGACCGCTTCGCTCGCACCCCGGACCGAGTCGAAGGCGGACAGCAAGGTGCGCACCGCCGCCGGGGTCGGTTCCAGTCGAGTGGTGATTTCGAGTGCGACACCGAACATGCCTTCCGAGCCGACGAAGAGCCCGACCAGATCCGGGCCCCACGCCTCGCCCTGACGGCTGCCCAGCCGGGCGATGGACCCATCGGCAAGGACCACCTCGATTTCCACGATGTGGTTGGTGGTGGTGCCGTACTTGAGGCAGTGGGGTCCCCCGGCGTTCTCCGCCACGTTGCCCCCGATCGTGCAGGCGGCCTGACTCGACGGATCCGGCGCGTAGTACAACCCGTACGGGGCCGCGGCCTCCGACAGCCTCGCGTTGACGACGCCAGGTTCGATGACCGCGCGTCGCGACACAGGATCGATCGAAAGGATCCGGTTGAGGCGGGTCAGCGGAATCAGAACCGTGGTGTTGTCGGCCAGAGCGCCGCCCGAGAGACCGGTTCCCGCGCCACGCACCACCCAGGGCACGTTTCGCTCGGCCAGGAGCCGGATGATCGCGATGACTTCGGCGCGCGAGCCCGGCAGCACGGCGAGCGCGGGAAGGGAGGCATGGGTCGGCAGCCCGTCCGTTTCGTAGGTACGCCGCTCCGCATTGGCGGTCTTGACCCAGCGCGGGCCAACGATGGCGGCGAGCGCATCGCGAAGGTCAGCCGGCAGGCTCATACGGGGTGCTTGCCCTTGCCGTTGAGCTTGGCGCCGCGGTGGGTCGCCGCGCGTGCTTCCACATCGACCAGCTGGGCCGGTAGCGCCTCGAGCAACCGCTCGACTCGTTCACGAGGCGAGCGGAGCGTGAGAAAGTGCTGCTTGGTCGGGAAATCCCACTCTGTCAGCGACGCGATCTGAAACGTGAGGGTCCCCGGATCGACCGCGAGGTCGGCGTCGGCATCTGTCTCAGACATCGTGCTCAGGGCGACAACATACCGCTCACCCAGCGCCAGCAAGCGGGCGGTATCGGCAGGTGACACCGGCAACTCGTCGAGGTCATCGAGGGGAGTGACGTCGCCGATCAAGTAAGGTCGATCAGCCGCCGCCACGGCCGTCAGCGAGACCCGTTCCTCGCCCGACACGGCGATGTTCGATCGGCCATCCGCGAGGGCCTGGACCGCCCGGATCCGGGCGATGGTTCCCACAGTTCCCGACGCCGGCGCCTCGTCGTCATTGCCCGGGGGCAGCAACACGAAACGCTGATTGCCCTCGGCGCAGTCGGCGATCATGGCCCGGTAGCGCGGCTCGAAAATGTGGAGTGGCAGCAGGGCCCCCGGGAAGAGGACGACCGGCAGCGGAAAGAGCGGAAACCTGGCCATGCCCGCAATGTAGACGGAGCCGAAGAGAAAACGGGAGCGCCATGGCGCTCCCGCGGTTCCATCGGGGTTCAGGCTGCCGGCTGGTCAGGCCATCTCTGCCGGCGGGAAACGAAGACAGCGGACTTCCGGCGAGTTGCGAAGTTTCTCGAAGGCGCGCTCGCGGATCTGGCGAACCCGCTCGCGCGTAACGCCCAGCATCGAGCCGATGCCTTCCAGCGTGAGCGACTCGGAACCCTCATCCAGGCCATAGTAGAGGGCCAGGATGCGCCGCTCCCGCGGAGTCAGATAGGTCTCGAAGAGCTTGGCCAGAAACTCACGCTGCAGCCCGGTGTCGACGAAATCCTCGATCTCGCCGCCGGCGGCGCCGGTGACGCGCTCGCCAAAGGTGGCTGACCCTGATTCGCTACGTTCGACCGGTGCATCGAGTGACATCTCGACCGTCGAAACCAGTCGCGCCGACCGGATGGTGTCGACTGATTCGCCCAGGACCTGGGCGGTTTCGGCGTCCGTGGGCGAGCGACCCAGCTCCTGCGACAGCAGGCTTTCCACTTTGGCCATTCGGAGCAGGGCGGCATTCTGATTGAGCGGGATGCGGACGGTGCGGGTCTGTTCTGCCAGGGCCTTGAGCACGCACTGGCGGACCCACCAGACGGCATAGCTGATGAACTTTACGCCGTGGGCAGGGTCGAACTTCTTGACCGCCTTGAGCAAGCCCTCGTTGCCAATGGCGACGAGCTCGCCCAGGTCGAGGCCGTGTCCCTGGAATCGTTTCACGTACGAGATCACGAACCGCAGGTTGGCGGTCACCAGTCGGTCCATGGCGTCGACGTCACCCTTCTGGGCGCGTTTGGCCAGCCGAATCTCCTCTTTGGGATCGGTGATCATCGGCAACTTGCGGATGTCCAGCAGGTACTGGTCGAAGGAACTACCAGCGGAAGACCGGCTAAGCGAGCGCGGCCGGCGATCGCGGTACGTGCGCATACAACCTCGGCTGGGAGACGGTCGGCTGCTTTGAGGCTCGGCGATGCGAGCTCGTGACGACGGCGATTTGGTTCAGGAAAACCGGCATTCAATCTAGGAATCGGCCGGTGGAGCAGTCAATAGCGTTAGGCTGTCAACATGACGATTCGTTAGGCAGTCAACGACTTGCGGTTTTCATCGACATGACGGCAAAAGCCGGAATCCACAATTCCGGGGACTATCTCCGTAATCGATTGAAGGATAAGGGGTTACGCCTTGCTCGTGCCTGGCCCCGATTTGTGGATAACCTCAGGCCTGGTAGAGTGTACGAGCCCTGCCTAACGATTGCCTAACGCTGTCGTCCGACACGGCTGTGGTCCATGCACCGCTCAGCGATGCCAGCAGGCCCGGCGCGCGCGGGAGCGCAAAGCGGAGGGCATGATCGCGGACCTTTTTGTCATGGTGCATGGCCTCGAGCAAGGCGTCGTCGTCGCTCGCGGGCGGCAGTGTCAGGGGCAAGCCGAGTGCAGTGAGGCGGCTCCGAAGCAGGTCAGCGGTTCCGGGCGGCGCGAGCCCCAGATCCTCCGCCAGCACGGTTTCCACATGAAGGCCGATGCCAACCGCATCGCCGTGTGGAATACGGTACCCTGACCAGCGCTCCAGCGCGTGTCCCACGGTGTGCCCGGCGTTGAGGATGGCCCGCCGTCCTTCCTCCTTTTCGTCGGCCCCGACGACCTCGCTTTTGATCGTCACGCTGGTGGTGACCAGGCGGGTGACCGCGACAGGGTCGCGCGCCAGCAAGGTGCGGGTCGAGTCGGCAATCCAATCGTAGTATGCGGCATCGGCAATGACCCCATGCTTGATTGCCTCCATCAGGCCGCCCCGGACATGGGCCGACCGGAGCGATCGGATGGCCAGCGGGTCGACGGCGACCGCAGCCGGGGGATGAAACGCGCCGACCAGGTTCTTCCCGTGCTTGGTATTGAGGCCGGTTTTGCCGCCGACCGAGGCATCGACCATGGCCAGGAGCGAGGTGGGGACCTGGAGGAACGGGATTCCGCGCAGGTACGTGGCGGCCACGAACCCGGTCAGGTCACCGACGACGCCCCCTCCGACCGCAACCAGCGCTCCCTGACGGGTCAGACCGAGTTCCAGGAGCTGGTCGGTCAGGTCGGCCCAGCGCCGGCGGGTCTTGGAACTCTCGCCGGGCGGCACAACCAGGAACGGGCACTTGAGGGTTGGGGGAACAGCGCGCGCGACATTGCGGTCGGTTATCGCGACGAGGCGCCGTCCCGGCAGCACTTCCTCTGCAAGCGAATCGAGGTCGTCGAGCAGGCCGGGGCGGATGATGACGGGATACTCTCCGAGACCGTGGCGGACCAGGATTCGTGGGCCGGCTACCATGTAATGTCGCCGCGGCCCTCGCGGGCGTTGGCGAGCCGGGCCCAGGTAAACAGCAGGTCGCTCAGCCGATTGAGATAGCCGACGAACAGGGTGGGAATCTCCTCGTCCGCCGCCAGGGCTACGACGTGTCGTTCAGCGCGGCGGCAGACCGTTCGCGCCACGTGGAGGTGAGCGGCTTTGAGGGTGCCTCCCGGCAGGACGAAAGCCCGGAGCGCCGGGAGCTGTTCGTCGGCGGCGTCGATCAGACGCTCAAGTTCCTCGATGCGGGCCTCGCTGAGCTCGGCTTTGGCCAGCGCGGCCCGGACTTTCTCCGGCTCCGGGGTGGCCAGGTGGCCGCCGATGGAGAACAGGTCGCGCTGGATCCGCTCCAACTCGGTGTCGAACAGATCCGGCCCGGTGGCGCGGACCAGGCCAAGGACGGAGTTGAGCTCGTCGACGTCGCCATAGGCCGCCACGCGAGGGTGTGACTTTGGGACCCGCCCTCCGCCGAAGAGCCCGGTGGTCCCTTTGTCGCCTGTTCGGGTATAGATCTTCACGCCGTCCTTCGCTTCCATGGGAACGGGGGAAGTATAGTCCGCCCCTTCATCGTTTGACGTTGCAGCGGCTCTGCGCACCGATGTCGCTGACGACGCTGTCGATGGCGCGAATCATGGTCTGCCCGCCCAGAATGTGATTCATGGCCTGAACGCTGAAGATCCGGCAGTGGGGTTCCCCCAGGGTGGTGCCCCCGATGTATCCCGAGAGGCTGTTGACCTGGGCAATACTGCCCGTCTTGGCCCAGACCCGTTCCGCGACCGGCGTCGCGAGGAATCGGTTGCGGAGGGACCCTACCGACCCGCTTTGCGGCATCCCGGCGGCAAAGGCGGCGTACTGCGGTTGCCGCTGCATGAACGCCAGTAGCCGCGCAAAGGTCAGCGGTGAGACGCTGTTCTGGGCCGAGAGGCCGGAACCGTCCTGAATCGAAAACTGGGTCGAGTCGGCGCCGACCACGTCGATCAGAAAGCGGCGTTCGACCCGCAGTCCCGCCTGCCACGAACCTTCCGATTCGAATCGTTTGCCCAGCAGCTTGAGCAGCATTTCGGCCACCCAGTTCTGACTGACATTGAGAACCGGGAAGACCCAGTCGCGAATCGGGCGGGATACGATCTCGGCGACCGGTTGCCCTCGACGAGCTGCTTGCGTGGCGAGCGGGTCGGTGGTGCCGGAGACGCCGCCGAGCACTACGATGCCGGAGTCGGCGAGCACCTGGTGCAGCGCCAGGGCGGTGAAGCGGTTCGGGTCGGGGGCCGCGAGGGTATTGCGTCGTTCGCGCTCGCTTGCCCGGATGGTGCCTGTGACGACGGCGGTCACGCCATCGGGCCCGCGGGCCCAGTCGATCTCGGTTCGTTCCGAGTCGGGAACTGTGATCAGGCGGTTCTCGACGGTCAGGGCGCCGAGATCGGGCCAGAGTGCAATCGAGGCCAGGGCGCCGGGCGTCGGCCCGGGGCGGATGGTGGCCTGGATGGTATTCTCGTTGAAGCCGAGTCCGGAGACGGGCGCACCGTAGCCCCAGACCAGGTCACCGATTTCCCAGGTCGGGTGGTAGGTGATCGGTTCGAAGAAACTGCCATCACCGATGACCTGCCCGCTCACCTGCCGGACGCCGACGCGCTTCAACGCAGTGGCAATGGGGCGGAGCGGGGCGAACGGATCGGTCAGGCACGCCCCCGCGGCCAGGGTATCCACGGCGTAGCAACGACGGGCCCAGGTCGCATCGCCGTTGCCGTAGAGGATCAGGTTACCCCGCAGCGTACCCTGCTCGACCGGCCCGTCGAGATAGACCGGGGTTCTGACCGTGGTGTCGGGGCCGAGCAGCATCGTCGCGGCCCCGGTCACGATCAGCTTGGTGTTGCTCGCTGGCGTGAAGAGCCGCTCGGCGTTGTGGCCGAACAGCAGTCGGCCTCGCTCGTCGAGGACGGCAACGCCCCAGTGGTGGCGATCGAACGGAGCCTGGTTGAGTCGATGGGTCAGGCTCTTCGTCAGCGACTGCGAGCTGGCCAGACCTGGCGCCAGCAAGGTGATGAGAATCGCTGTCCGGATCGACGCGGAGGAAAGTGTCATGTACCTAGTCAGTCGTTTTGGGGTGCATGCGCGGAAGTCAGACGGCCGAGCCGCCATGCGTCAGGCCGGTGGAATCTCAGCACAGCATGGCGTAACGTCAACAGTAGACTAGATTTAGCGAGTGCGGTCATGCTCGGCTTGGAACCGGTTTCGGCCCGCATTTGGCGGGGCCATGTTGCGGATTTTGGCAGTTCCGGGTTTGCGCCGGATCGGCCGGGGTCTGGCGCTCGCCCTGGTGCTGGGATTTGCAGCGGTCGACCTCGATGCGCAGGATCAAGGATTGGTGATTCGGCATCTCGCGTTCAAGGGCAATCGATCGCTCGATGCGGTGACGCTCGAGGCCGCGATCGCCACGACCAATTCGAGTTTCTTTGTTCGCTACTCGATGGTCAGCTGGCTAGGCTTGGGCGAGCGCCGTCGTCTCAATGAGCGGGAACTGCGTGTCGACCTGGCTCGCTTGCGCCTGCTGTACCAGCTCAACGGGTTCATGGATGTGCAGATCGATACCTCGATCGTCCGCACGGAAACGGATGCGTACATCACCTTCCTGATCACGGAAGGTGAGCCGGTACGGGTTCGATCGCTGACGATCTCGGGACTGGACTCACTGCCGGATCGGCCCCGGATCGTACGCGATCTGCCGCTGCAGGTCGGGATGCCCTACGACCGGTATGTCCGGCTCGAGGCGACCGCCGACACGATCCAGAGTCGTCTCTGGGATCGTGGCTATCCATCGGCGACGGTGCTGCTTGGTCGGCGTGATCTCGATCGGGAGGCGCGAATCGTCGACATCGAGCTGGTGGCTGATCCCGGAGCGCCTGCGGTATTCGGCCCGATTCGGATCGAGGGTACCGAATCGGTCGATTCATCATTTGTCCGGTCGCTGCTTGCTGCGCGACCGGGGCGGACCTTTCGATACGCCGACATCTATCGCAGCCAGCTCAATCTCTATCAGTCGGGTCTCTTTCGCTTCGCGACGGTCGACATCGACACGACACGTTTTACCATGGGCGACCCGGCGGTTCCGCTTACGATTCAGGTTCAGGAGGGGCCCCATTTCCGGGTCCGGTCCGGGCTGGGTATTGCCACGAACGACTGCTTTCGTGCCAACGCCGGGTGGACTGCGCGCAACGTGGGCGGGCGCGGTCGGCAGCTCGATTTCAACGGCTCGGTGTCGAAGCTGGGTGTGGCGCTCGACCCGCTTGCTTCGACGGTCTGCAGCGGCCTGGAAGCCGATACCATCGGATCGAGCAGAGTCAACTACGCCCTCTCGGCGTCGATTCGTCGGCCCGCATTCCTCTCGCCGTCCAACGCGATTACGGGCACGGTATTCGGCGAGCGACGGTCGGAGTACCGGATCTACCTGCGCGACGAAATTGGCACCAGCGTCACGTTCACGCGGGAGAGTCAGCGGGGGGTGCCGTTCTCGCTCACCTATCGACTGGCCTACGGATCGACTCAGGCAACTGCCGTCAGCTTCTGCGCTTTCTTCCTGGCGTGCCGGCAGGATGACATTGCACAGCTCCGGGAGCGACGTCTGGCCGCATCCCTGATCGGCACGGTCAGTCGGCAGCGGGTCAACAACCCCCTCGATCCGACCCGGGGGTCCTTCTATAGTCTCGAGGCAACGGTCAGTTCCCCTCTGGTCGGGTCGAGCCGGTTGTCCGAGTTCACGCGGCTGGTCGGAGAGGCCTCCTGGTATACGCCCCTCGGTCGCGAAGTTGTGCTAGCGGCGCACGTCAAGGCGGGCGCCGCAGTGTCGCCGCGGCTTCGTCTCGGTGCCGGCGAGGGCAGTTTCATTCCGCCCGATCAGCGCTTCTATGCCGGAGGGGCCAATGACGTTCGGGGTTACGACCGGAACGAACTTGGCCCCGTGGTTTACGTCACCTCCGCAGGCAACCTGAATGAGGACGGATCCGTGATCGATGCCGACTCGGTGCAGGTGGCCCCGATCGGTGGAAACACGCTCGCGGTCGGCAACCTGGAGCTGCGTTTGCCATCGCCGTTGCTGGGCGGACGGTTGCGGTGGGCGCTGTTTGTCGATGCCGGTTCGGTCTGGGAGCGGGGCGGCTCGCTCGCGTCGGGGGCTGCCTTCCGGGTGACCCCGGGCATCGGGATTCGTTTCGGCACACCGCTGGGCCCGATGCGTGCCGACATCGCCTATACCAACGCTCCTTACGCAGCTGGTGGTCTCTATTCCCTGCTGGACGAAGAACTGACGCTGGTGCGGAGCGACTACCGAAAGCCCCGGACCGGCAAGTTCAACCTGCAGGTTTCGGTCGGGCAGGCCTTCTGATGCTCCGCAGCCTGGTGCGCACCGTCTTCGTGTTTGCCGTTTCGGTACTGGCGGCCGTGCTTGGCACGGGTGCGGCGCTCACGACGCTGGCGCCCGGCCGGGCCTTATTGGCGCGGGTGCTCACCGAGGAGTCGGCCCGGCTGGTCGAGGGTTCGATCCGGATCGGAGGGATTCGAGGCAACTTCCTGGGCGACCTGACTCTCGATTCGGTGGTGATCCGTGACACGGCTGGCGCACTGCTGGTCGATGCCTCCAAGATCGAGGTTGGTTACCGGCTCGGGGACTTTCTGGCTCGACGTTTCGTCTTTCGCGATGCCCGCGTCAGCGATGCCCGGCTCGAGATCGTCCAGCATCGTGGGGGGCGGCTCAACTACGAAGAGATATTCGGTCTCGGTTTGCCCTCGACCGACACCGTCAAGCGGACCAAGCCGCTGGTCCTGATCGAGGATCTGGCGCTCGATCGCGCTCACGTGACGATCCGGCTGCCCTGGAACCCCGATGGCCGGCTGCGGACCGCCGCTCAGAGAGACTCCGCGCTCGCCGCTGAGCGAGCCAAGCCGGGCCGCCGGATCGAGCTTGCGGAACGTCCCGGCAATGCGTTGATGATCGAGCGCACGTTGCGAGGGCTGACCGCACGCTTCCGGCTGCTGGCCATCTCGTCACCCGACAACGCGCCGTTCTCGATGGCCATCGATTCGCTGACGGCGTCGATCAGCGATCCGGAAATTACCGTTCGCGACCTCAAGGCTACCCTGACACAAGGCAGAGACAGTCTGCTCTTTGAGGTCGAGCGGGCCGCGCTGCCCAATACGATCGTGCGGGGCGGCGGCCGGATCGATTGGCCGCGCGATACCATCCTCTACAACTTCCGCCTCGAGGCGCCGACACTCGACCTGGTCGACCTGCGGTGGATCTCACCCAACTTCCCGGCGCTGCGCGGGCGGGGACAGGTGACGGCGACGTCACCGGCCGGGAGCCGTTCCGTGTACGACGTGCGGGATCTCGATGTCGCGGGTGACGGCAGCCGGGTCCGCGGCCGGATGGTGGCAATGGTGGACGTTTATCGGGGGCTCGGCTTCCGAGATCTGACGCTCGACCTTCAATCGCTCGACCTGGAGGCGGTGCGACCGTTCCTCGACACGCTCCCCCTGGCTGGTCGATTGTCCGGCCCGCTGCAGGCCACCGGTTTCTTCGATGCCATGACGATCAGCGCGGACTGGCTCTTTCAGGACAGCAGGGTGCCGGACGGGGGAAGCAACCGCCTCACCATCGAAGGCGAGCTGTCCATGGGAGGCGCCGAGGGCATGGTCTTTCAGCAGACGCGGATTCCGTATGCGGACCTCGATTTGCGGACCATTCGCCTGGTCACTCCGGCGGTTGCGCTCGACGGGCGCCTGCGTCTGGCGGGCAGCCTCGACGGCCCCTGGCAGAACGTTACCTATCAGGGGCGGGTCGAGCACGTGGACGGGACCAAACCGCGCAGCGTGCTCGGTGGCCGGGCGCGTCTGGATACTCGAACCGAGACGCTGGGGCTCGATGCGGACCTGACGGTCGACACCCTGGCCTTCGACGGCATCCGGGGCAGTTTCCCGACGCTGACCCTGCAGGGCATGGTGGCCGGCTCCCTCAGGATGCTGGGCTATCTCGACTCGCTCTGGGTCGAAGGTGGTCTGGCCGGCGGAATCGGTGCGTATCAGTTCATCGGGCGTACCAGCCTGGAGCCGCCGCGTTTCGGTGCGGATGGTCTCCGAGTCAGCTTCGACCGGGCCAACCTCGCGATGCTGACGCCGACCGGGCCGACCACCAGTCTGGCCGGACAGGCGGTGCTGACCGGCGTGATCGATTCGGCGGTGGCCCCGGACGCCGTGATCGATCTGGCGCTGCGTCGCAGCTCGGTGCGCAGCTTCATTCTCGACTCCGCTTGGGCTCGTCTCGCGATCCGTGACAGCCTCATCACGGTTGACACGGCTGGCGTGGTCTGGCCCGGTGGTGGTGCCTACCTGGCGGGTACCTTCGGTTGGTCCGAGCCGCATCGGGGCAGCCTCAAAGGCACGATTGCGGCGCTCAATCTCGCGCCGTTCGACAGTCTCGCGGCCGAACTGGCCGGTTTGCGTCGGAGCGATCTGATCGAGGAAGACCTGATGAGCGGTCGGGCTCGGGGAACGTTCTCGCTCGACGGCTCGCTCGAGGCTTGGAATGCTCTCGCCGAGATCCGTCTTGATTCCGCTGCCTGGCTGCGCAACCAGGTGCGGCTCGGGACCGTCAAGCTCGAAGCCGCGGGGGCGGCCCCGGACAGCCTGGTCTTCGGGCTCACCATCTCGGCCGACACGCTGGCGCATGGCAAGCTCCGTTTCGCCGACCTGGAGGCTGGGTTGCTGGGCACACCGGCCGACTTTGGCTGGAACATTCGCGGGGCGAGCGGAACGGCGGCCCGGGTTGCAGCGCGGGGACAGTGGCGGGTAGGGGCGGACAGCGTACGGATCCTGCAGGTCGATTCACTGGCCGTCGGACTGCTTGGCCGGCAGTGGCAGCTGCAGCGGTCAGCCCAGTTTACCGTCGACAGCGTGATGGAAGCCGATACCGTGCTGATTGCCACGGATGACGGCTCGGGTTCGATCCGAATGGAAGGTGTTCTACCGGGCCGAAGCGAAGGGCGGGTCCGATTGCAGGCATCCGGGATTTCGCTGCGTGACCTCTACGCCCTGGCCCAGCGTGACACGGCAGGGATCGGCGGCTCGCTCGGCGTCGACCTCCGCGCTGCGGGCACGCTCGAGTCGCCTACCTTCCGGGGGTCAGCTACGCTGACCGGACCGGTCGTGGGGCAGGTCAAAGCTCCGCTGGTGCGGGCCGTCTTCAACTATGACAGTCGCCTGCTGCAGAGCAATCTGAGTTTCTGGCGGACCGGGCGTCCGATTCTGGACGTCGACGCGCGGCTGCCTCTGGACCTTTCGATGGGTGACGTCACGCGCCGCCAGATTCCAGGTGAACTCGTCATCCGGGGTCAGGCAGACAGCGTCGACCTCGCGGTGATCGAAGCACTGACCCAGAATCTTCGAGGCGTGGTCGGTACGCTTGCGCTCGATGCGCAGGTTGAGGGTTCCTGGGAAGCTCCCCGTTTGAGCGGACAGGTAACCGTCGCAGACGCGGCCGTCTATGTTCCCGGGCTGGGCGTCAGTTACGGGCCGATGTTCGGGCGAATCCGTCTGGCAGGCGACTCGGTCATCGCGGACTCGGCCGTGATCCGCAGCGATATCGGTGAGGCCCGGATCGGGGGCGCCGTTCGGCTCGAGCGGCTGACCACGCCGGTACTCGGCCTCACGCTATCCGCCCGGGATTTCCTGCTGATCGACGTGCCCGAGTATCTGACCTTCCGGGCGACTGGTGACGTTGCGCTCGATGGGCCGTTGGTTCGGCCGGTCCTGAGTGGCAGCGTCCGCGCGACCAACAGTGTGGTCTACTTTGCCGACCTGTTGTCGAAGAACGTGATCAACCTCGAGGACCCGGCCAACCTCGATCTCGTCGACACGACGGCGCTTCGGGCCGAGGGTCTGGGAGCTCAGTTCCAGAGCCGTTTTCTCGACTCGCTCACGATTCGTGATTTGAACGTCCGGGTAGCCCAGGATGTCTGGCTTCGTTCGAGCGAAGCCAACGTACAGCTCGAAGGGCAGGTCTCCGTCAACAAGGAGCGTCGGCGCGCGGGCCGGAGCGAGTTTCGCGTCAGTGGCGAACTGACGGTTCCGCGCGGGACCTATACCTTCAAGCCCGGGCTTGGGGTAGCCCGGACGTTCACAGTCGAGCAGGGCACCGTCCGGTACTTCAACACGCCAGACATGAACGCCAGCCTCGATCTGACTGCTCGCTATGTGGTGCGAACGGTGTCATCGACGACGGCCGGGACCGCCGATTACCCGATCATTGCCCGGATTACGGGAACGCTGCTCGCGCCCAACCTGCAGCTGACGAGTGAGCCTGGTCGGCAGCAGTTTCCGGAGCGCGAGCTGGTATCGCTGCTCGTCTTTGGCACGGTATCGAGTGGTGTACGCGGCGCGTTCGATGATCAGGGTCGCGTCGTTGCGGCGCTGGCCAGCAAGGTCCTGACTTCGGAGCTCGAACGCTCGCTGATTTCTTCCAAAGATTCGCCCTTCGATCTGGTCGAGATCAGCCCGGGCTTTGCTCAGGGTAACACGGCGCTTGCCACGGGCGGCTCGGTGACGCGACTATCGCTCGGTCGGCAGCTGACCCGGCGCTTGTTCGCGACACTGAGCCTTGGGGGATGTGTGGTCGAGGGCCTCCAGGTCGAACTCAACCGGCGCTATCTTGGCGCCAGCCTCGAATATCGACTCCACCCGACGATGAAGGTCCAGGTCGCTGCGGAACCGGTGCAGTCTTGCCTGAGTCAGGTGGCGTCCAGCTTGATCCGGCCGAGTCGGTATCAGTTCGGCGCGGACATCAAATGGGATCGGGAGTACTAGTACGCGATGGCTCGAGCGTTGTTGATTGCCAATCCGGTGGCGGCGCGGACCAATCCGGACGTGGCCGACACGGTACGGCGTGTCTTTGAAGCGGCGGGGTGGTCGATCGACTTGCGTCAAACTTCCGTTGCCGAGGATACCCGACGGTTCGCCAAGGAGGCGGTTGCCGGCGGGGTCGACGTTGTGGCCGTCTTCGGCGGCGATGGCACCACGATGCAGGCGGCGTCGGCGCTGGTTGGTACGGACGTGGCGCTCGGGCTGGTTCCCGGCGGTACCGGAAACGTGCTGGCGGGCAACCTGAGGTTGCCGCTTGGCCCGGTTCAGGCTGCTGAGCTGATTCTCCGCGGGCGCCCCAGGCGGATCGATCTCGGCTTGCTGGAGAATGCGGTCGGACAGCGGTATTTCGGGGTCGCTTGCGGGGCCGGCGCCGATGCGCGGGTCATGGGCGGGACAGGGACAGAGGAGAAGCGCCGCCTGGGCATCGGCGGGTACTTCAACTCGTTGTTTCGCGTCATGCCCGAGATTCGCTCGCGCCAGTTTGCCGTAACGGTCGATGGACGAGTCATCGAACGCGATGCGGCACTGGTCATGGTACTCAATTGTGGCGAGGTGATTCCGCCCCTCGTTCGGGTCCACCGCGAGACGGCGCTCGACGACGGATTGTTCGACGTCCTGATCATCGATGCCGATACTCCGTGGGAAGCCGCGCGGAGCCTGGTTCGGGCGCTGGCCAATGTCGCCCTGGACGCCGGTGAGACGCCATACTTGACCTATGCGCGGGGCCGGCAGGTGCGGGTCGAGGCTCACCCCGCCGAACCGGCGCAGTTCGATGGTGATCTGTACGGTGAAACGCCCTTTACGGCGACGGTGGTGCCGGGGGCGATCCGGGTGCTGGTGTAGTCAGAGGGGAATGCGTCCGGTTGCCCGCCGTGGGGACGGGCAGTCGATTCGTTCGATCTTTTCAGGGACCTGACCATGACGGACTCGATCCTGCTGGTACATGACGATCCTGCCACGCTTCGTGCCATTGGCGCCCGTTTCGAGGAAGCGGGGCACGAGGTGGTGCGCGAGCTGTCGGTCGATGCAGCCCTCGGTGCGCTGCCACGCATTCGACCTGACGCCGTGCTGCTGGCTCTGTCGCTCGGCACCCCGGAGGCGATCCAGACGCTTGGCGCAGGGCAGGTTCCGGTCGTGCTCTTCGGTGATCAGCCCGGGTCGGAACGAGTGGCTCTCGGCATGCGCTCCGGCGCGACCATGGTGCTCGATGCCGCCGGCGATGCCGACGTGGTGCTGACCGCGGCTTCGCGTGCAGCCTTGCTGACCAAGGCTCGTCGGGTTGCATCGGCATTGCTGGCGCGAACCGCGTCGCCCCACGGACTCGATTCGCTGGGCACCTCGAGCGTCATGAAGCAATTCGTCCAGCAGGTCTCGCTGCTGGCGCAGAGTGACCGGACGACGCTTCTGCTCAACGGTGAAACCGGTGTCGGCAAGGCCTGGACCGCACGGATCATTCACGATCTCGGTCCCCGATCGGGTCAGCCGTTCCTCGAAGTCAACTGCACCGGCATGAATGCGACCTATCTCGAGTCGCTGCTCTTCGGGCACGAGCGTGGGGTCTTCGTCGAAGCAACCGAGCGTCGTCGCGGCCTGCTCGAGCTTGCCGACGGTGGGACGGTGCTGTTGCGGGAAATCGGCGACCTGCCCGAGGAAATCCAGCCCAAGCTGTTGCGAGTGTTGGAAACCCGCAGCTTCCGCCGCCTGGGTGGCACCGACGATATCAGCGTGGACACCCGCCTGATGGTCACGACCCGGCGCAATCTGTCGGAGGCCGTCGAGGCGGAGACCTTCCGCGAGGACCTCTTCTACCGGCTCAGTGTGATGCCCTTGGCCTTTCCGCCGGTTCGGGAGCGGAGTCAGGAAGACCGGCTTGGCCTGGTGGCGCTGCTGCATGCGGATCTCAGGACTCAGCTGCCCGATGGGCCCGAGTCGCTGGCTGTGGATGTTCACGAGCGGTTCCTCGCCTATCCGTGGCCGGGAAATCTTCGCGAGATGAAGAACGTGCTGGAGCGGGCCATGATGGTGGCCAAGGGACAGCCGGCGGTCAACGTCGAGCACCTTCCAGGGGAATTCCGGGCCCGATCGGGAATGGGCGACCGTCGTCATACACCGATGACCCTGGAGGCGCTCGAGCATCAGCACATCGACCGGACGTTGCGCTATCATGGTGGCAACCGGACCCGTGCCGCCAAGGAACTTGGTATTTCCCGGGCAACCCTGATCAACAAGGTCAAGTTGTACAACATCACGGAGTGACCCAGGTGGAAAGCCAGAAGAAACCGGTAACGGATGCCATGATCTGCCGAGCCTGCGGTCGGGAGGAACGCGCCTCGGAGGGGTATCCGTGCGAGCGCTGCGGAACGTTCGTCTGTTTGATTTGCACTTTTCAGGGTGTGACCGTCTGTCGTGCCTGCGCGGATGCCAGCCCGGACGCGACCTCGTGACGAAGCGCCTGGTGCTCTTTGACATCGACGGTACTCTGCTGCTCTCCGGCGGAGCGGGGCGGCGTGCGATTCTGGCTGCCCTGGCCGAGGAGACGTCGATCGGTGCGGCAGCGGTCGAGCACGTCCGCTTCGACGGCAAGACCGATCCGCAGATCGTGGTGGAGTTGCTCGAAGCCGGCGGCGATCGGCTCTCCCGCGACCACGACCGGATTGGTCGGGTGATCGACCGCTATCTGTTCCATCTCGAACGCGATCTGGCCGAAACGGCTCATCAGGCAACCGTCATGCCGGGGGTCCGCCCGCTGCTCGAAACGCTCCGCGGCGACACGCGCATCGTGCTTGGTTTACTCACCGGCAACGTGGCGCGTGGCGCTGCCATCAAGCTCAGGGCTGTGGAGATACCGCCGGAGGGCTTTGCGGTTGGCGCCTATGGTTGCGACCATGCGGTTCGGGCCGAGTTGCCGGCCATCGCTGCGCAGCGAGCACTGTCCCATTTTGGCAGGGTGCCCTCCGGGGCTGACGTGGTCATCATTGGTGACACCCCGGCTGATGTGACGTGCGGCAACGGCATCGGCGCCGTGTCCGTGGCTGTCGCAACCGGGAGTTACCGCCCGGAGGATCTCGCGGAAGCAGGGGCGCACCATGTGTTCGATGATCTGAGCGATACCGAACGAGTGGCCGCTGCCATCCTCGGAACGTCGGCGTGATCGAGCGCGAGCTCAAAGCTGTGGTCGCCGATCCTGAGCGGATCCGCGCAGTGCTCGAACGGTCGGGGGCGGTCCGCGGTTTTACCGGCTGGCTGGCCGATCGGCGCTATGATCGAGAGCGCGAGCTGACTGACCGCGGCGAGGTACTCCGGATTCGGACCTGCCGCAGCGCGACAGATGGGGCGGTCAGCAGTCAGCTCGGTTGGAAGGGTCCGGTTCGGGTCGAGGACGGCTACAAGCTGCGGGCCGAGCACGAATTGACGACGGACGACGTGGTCGAGGCGGAGTCGCTCGTCGCGGCCCTCGGCTACCGGGAGTGTCACGCCATCGATCGCTTCGTCGAGTACTACGAGGTGGCAGGCGCGGTTGTCAGGCTCGAGTGGTACCCGAGGATGGACGTTCTGGTCGAAGTCGAGGGCAGCGCCGCTGCGATCGAGGCCGCAGTTGAGTTACTCCGGTTGCCGCGGAGCGACTGCTCCCCCGATTCGCTGGCTGCTTTTGCGGAGCGGTATGCGGCTCGGACGGGGCACGCCGCCGCTGTGGCGCTTGCCGAGCTCGAGCCAGGTGAACGCCCGGTCTGGGATCGCGTGTGATGGCGACCGACGAGCTGCCCGAGATCGGGCCGTACCTGGGGCGCCTGGCGGACGCCACGCGCCAGTTCGAGGATCCGACGGTGGGTCTCGACCTGATTCGACTGGACCTCGTTTCGGAGCTGTTCGATCGGACCGCCGCCGCGCGAGACTTCCGTCTGGCGGGCGACGAGGCAGGGGCCCGGCTTGCGCTGGATCGGAACGTCTGGCTGGAGCTGTGGCGAACTGCGGCCGGTCGGGTTGCCGACGCGGTCATTGCTGCGGCAGGTGTACAGATGGAGCGGGCCGCGTATCAGTCGCGTTACCCGGCCCGGCGACTGGTGGCCTTGCTGCCAAGCGCCGAGGATCGGGCGGTACTGGCCGCGCGGCTGGATGCAGCGGGCATCGTGGTCGAAGAACGGGTCGCGCGCGGATTCAGCGCGGGAGATGGTTGGTGGGATGAAGTGCGCCAGGCGGCGGTTGCGCTCGAGGACGCCTGGGACGAGCTCGAGGCGCAAGTGCGTCGGGAGTTGGCGGTCTGGCAGAGCAGAGCTGCGCAGGTAGCCGAGTGGCGGCCGTCGCTCCGGCCCTGGATCGTTGCGCTTGCGGTCAGTGTTGCCGGAGCGATCTGGCTGGGTCTGGTCCTGGGCGGCTACCTGCCGCGGCCGATCTGGCTCGATCCGGTCCATCGCTGGTTCTGGAGTTTGCCATGGCGCTGATCGGTCTGGGCGTGGATGTGGTCGACATTGCACGTGCCGAAGCCATGCTCGCTGCGCATAGACGCCGCGTCCTGGATCGGCTCCTGACCAGTGCCGAGCTTGCCTACGTCCTGTCCATGCCGCATCCGCCCCGGCATCTGGCGGTTCGTCTGGCCGCCAAGGAAGCGGTCTACAAGGCGCTGCAGGCGTTGCCCAATGCGCGCGGCGTCGGCTGGCGTGAAATCGAAGTGATCCGGGCCCCATCGGGTCGACCGACCATTGCGCTGCATGGCCTCGCCAAGCAGGTTGTCGACGCTGAGGTCGGCGCGCGCATCCATGTGTCCCTGACCCACTCCGACCTGTCGGCCGTCGCGACCGCGATTCTCGAGTCCTGAGCGACCGCGGCCGCTCAGCGCGGTCGTGCGGTCAAATATGCTCCGGGCGCCGGATTGGGTGCGTTGGCATACCGGACCAGCAAGGCGACGCCGACGGCTGCCACCACCACGCTGGTCAGCTGCGCAACAGTGAAGACGCCAAGGAATCGGTCGTCCTTGGCTCGCAGGATTTCGACCAGGAATCGCTCGACGCCGGCAAAGGCCAGGTAGGCACCAAAGAGCCATCCCATCGGCCGATGGTTGAGCCGCCAGCGCCAGAGGATCATGAAGACCGCCAGCATGGCGAGCACCTCGTAGAGCTGGGTCGGGTGCACGGCAAGCACAGTCGACGGCGCGACGTCGGCGGGCACCTGGACCCCGAACATGCTGGACAGGTTCTGGGCCGTCGATGGTGGCAGACCCTGCGGGAACTTGACGCCGATCGGCAGGTCGGTCGGGCGCCCGTAGTCATCGCCCACGACGAAACAGCCCACCCGCCCGACCGCGTAGGCGGCGGCGAGGGCGGGCGCTACCAGGTTCATGGTCACCCGGATCGGCACCTGGCGGCGCCAGCCGTTCAGGATCACTGCCAGGACGCCACCGAGAAAGCCGCCGTACCAGACGAGCCCGCCCCGCGAGAACAGGGCGCCCGGATCCCCGGTCAGGGCGACGTACCACAGCTTGGCCCCGACGATGCCGCCGATCACTGCGGCGACGACGATGTCAGCGCCATACTCCTCGTTCCAGCCGCGACGCCGCAGTTCGAGCGAGACCAGCCAACCCCCGACGAGGAAGGCGAGCATCATCAGGATGCCGAAACCAGTGATTTCGAAGGTCCCGATCCTGAAGACCAGCGGATAGACGGTCGTCATGAGGTGACTGGTAAAGGGTGAGACGTGGATGTCGCCGCTTGCAAGCCAGGCAACGGCTGCCAGTCGAACGGCTCCAGGTCGAGTCCGCTGCGCTCGCCGCGAGCGAGCCGCCAGGCGCCAGCGGCCGCGATCATGGCCGCGTTGTCCGTATTGAGGCGCGGCGGGGCGACAATGACCCTGGCTTTGCCTGTCAAGCGCTCGGTCAGTCGCTCGGCGAGCGCCCGGTTGCAGGCCACGCCCCCGACGATCATGGTCTGCGGCCGTCCCAGGCTCAAGGTGGCATGCGCCGTTTTTTCCACCAGGACCTCGATCGCGGCATCCTGAAAACCGCGGGCGAGGTCGGCCCGATCGCGCACAGGGTCGTCGCTGGCCTGGACGGCGCGCAGGACGGCGGTTTTGAGCCCGCTGAACGAGAATGCATACGGCTTCCCGGCGGGATCGGCAATATCCTTGAGCATCGGACGCGGAAAGGTGTACCGGTCAGCGCGTCCGTCGCGCGCCAGCTTTTCCACGGCGGCGCCTGCTGGGTAGGGCAGACCCAGCATGGTGCCCACCTTGTCGAATGCCTCGCCGGCGGCGTCGTCGAGTGTCTGACCCAGCAGCCGGTAGTCACCCCAGGCGGGCACGTCGAGGAGCATGGTATGGCCGCCGCTGACGAGCAGGGCCACAAACGGAGGAGACAGCTCCGGCTCCGAGAGCCCCGGAGCGAACAGGTGGCCTTCGTGATGATGGACGCCGATGAGAGGCCTGCCGAGGCTCATCGCGAGGCCCTTGGCGTACATCACACCGACCAGCAGCGCACCGATCAGGCCGGGTCCGGCCGTGACCGCCACGGCCGAGACGTCGGACCAACCCAGCCCGGCCTCGTCGAGGGTGCGATGTACCACCAGATCGAGGGTGCGGACATGTTCTCGGCTGGCCAACTCGGGCACCACGCCGCCGAAGATCCGGTGAACGTCTTGAGATAGAATGACGAGGCTGCGAAGCGACGGCCGCCCGTCACGAGTCTCGATCAGGGCGGCCGATGTTTCGTCGCAACTCGTTTCGAGGCCGAGTACGTGCTCAGCCACCGGATGATCCCGCTGGTGTTGCCGGCGCAGGGGTCCCCAACTCGATACCCAGGAGCTCGGCCACCAGTCGACGATTGGCGTCGGAACTCCACGGGTGCTCACCAAGAACCTTCTTGACCACGACGCCTTCCCGATCGATCAGGAAACTTTCCGGGAACATGATGGTCTGGAAAGCCTTCTGGACCGAGCCATCGCCGTCGTGGAGAATGTCGAAGGTGAGGTCATACTCGTCGGCAAAGGAAAGGACACCCTTGAGATCACCCTCGTCGACGCTGACGGCGGCAATCCGGAAACCATGAGGGCCGAGCTCACGGTAGAGCTGCTCCATATCCGGCATTTCCTTGCGGCAGGGCAGGCACCAAGTGGCCCACAGGTTGACGAGGACAACCTGATTGCGGTACTGGTCGCGAAGAGAGAATGCCTCCTGGGTCCGGAGGTTCTGTGCCGTAAAATCGGGCGCCGCCCGCCCAACCTCGACGGTCAGATGCCGATTGCCGTACTTGGTCAGGCCCCAGGCGCCGGCCACGAGGCCAAGGACCACTGCCCCGACGAAGATCCACTGCTTCATACTTTCCAAAGTAAGGCCACCCCGTTCCGTGGTGTAGCCCGAGGCGTATCTTTGTCCGGGACGGGAGTTCGGCCTCGGCGGTCGAGGCCATCGGCAACATCAGGCGCAAATCCACTCCCCAAGTGGCTGGGGCGGCAGCGAAAGGACATCGCATGAAGATGGTGTTGAAGATCCTGGGCGTGGTTGTGGCGCTGGCACTTGTCGTTGTCCTGGGTGGCTACATCTGGGCGACCCGCACGGCCGGACAGATTCGCTCGGCCACCTACCAGGCCCACGTGGTCGATTTTCCGATTCCGGCGCCGCTGGATAGCGCTGCTGCGGCCGGCCTCGATCCGGCGGCGGCCGCGGACTCGGCGCTCGCCAGCGCGGTGGCCCGCGGCCGCCACCTCGTCAACTCCCGCTACGCCTGCATCGAATGCCACGGCGAGGATCTCGGTGGCGGAACCATGATCGATGCCTTTCCCATGGGGACCTTGCTCGGCCCCAATCTGACGTTGGGCTCGGGCAGTGTGACGGCCAGCTACACCGCACGAGAGTGGGATTGGGCCGTCCGGCACGGCATTCTCCCGGATGGTCGGCCCTCGATGATGCCATCGGAGGATTTTGCCCTGATGTCCGATCAGGAGCTGGGGGACATCATCTCTTACATCCGCTCCGTCCCGTCGGTCGATCGAACCATGCCTGCGCCGACGCTGGGTCCGATCGGCAAGATGCTGGTGGCAACGGGCCGGTTGCCGATGCCGGTGGCCCGGATCGAGGCGCACGACCAGCCCCACCTGCGGGTTCCGCCGCCGTCCGAGCCCACGGTCGCCTTTGGTGCTCACCTGGCAGCGACCTGCACCGGATGTCATGGGTCGAACCTGGCCGGCGGCCCGATTACGGCCGGCGACCCGAGCTGGCCGCCGGCTCGGAATCTGACGCCGGACCCATCCGGCCTCGCCTCCTGGGAGCACCAGGACTTCGTCCGCGCGATGCGAGAGGGCGTCCGCAAGGACGGCACCTCGATCCGGATGCCGATGACGCTGATCATGCGGTACGCTCAGGCCATGACCGATGTCGAGCTGGAAGCGCTCTGGGTCTACCTGCGTTCGCTGCCACCGGTGGCAACGTCGCCCTGAGGAGCGAGCGTTCCGCCTAACGTCGGAGGATGGTCAGGTATGCCTGCCAGGGGCCGACGGCCTCGGCGTACTGCTTCGCCATGACGCGGGCGATCTGGCCGAGATGGGCCAGATCGTGGACGACCCAGGTTGCCAGGAGCTGGTCAAGGGTAACTTCGCCAAACTCGGGATGCACGCCAGTTCGGGTCAGGTCCCTCGGATCGAGTCCAAGCCCGCGCAGTTCGACCAGGCTCTCCGCCCGCAGGGTGACAAACCGGTCCAGCAACTCCGGGAGGGCCCGACCCTGATTTCGGGTCAGGTGCCGAAACCGGTCGAACGGCGGGAACCGCCGATCGCCGGCGCCGTCCAGAATGACGCGGATGCGAGGCAGCCAGTTGGTCTCCTCGCTGTCGATCAGGTGACCGACTACGTCGAACGGGCTCCAGCTTTCGGGGCCTTCGTTGGCGCGGGTCCAGTCGTCGCCCAACTCGCCGAGGAGGGCGCGGAGTACTCGCGGCGTCCGCTCGAGGACGGCGATGCTCTGATCGAGATCGAACTGCATCGGATGGCTCCTGCTGAACGTGCGACGTCAGGGTCAGGTCAAGTGTTTCTCGAACCAATGGTGTGCGTAGGGCTCTGCATTGAACGGTGGTACCTCGTCGTAGCCCAGGTGCCGGTACATGCGGATCGCTTCGACCAGGGCACGGTTGGTTTCGAGGCGGAGCGTCGTCATGCCCAGCTGGCGCGCTTCAGATTCCATCGCCGCCAGCAGGCGGCGGCCGATGCCCATACCCCGCAGTGATCCGTCGACCCACATCCGCTTGAGATAGCCGACGCCCGGTGTGAGCGTCTTGAGCGAGGCACAGGCGACCCAGGCGCCGTCGATGCTCGCGACCATGACCACGCCCCGGGGGGGGCGCAAGTCGGCCTCATCGGTGGGGAGGACGAGGGAAGGGTCGAAGCCGCCCTCGAACCGGCGCCTTAGTTCTTCGAAGTATTGCTCGATACACCAGCGAGCCTCGGGGCTGTCCGGTTCGACCCGCTCGATCCGCAGTCCACTGATTTGGAGCAGGCGGCAGACCACCGCCATTGCATCCAACAGGCGCTGTCGCTCCGCCGGATCGAGGTTCTCGAGCAGAGAGACGGTGAGTTGATCCGCGCGACGGTTCATCTCCTCGACCTCAGCCCGTCCCGCTGCGGTCAGGCTGGCGTGTCGGACCCGCTCGTCGTCGGGTGAGGTCTCAACCGAGGCGAGACCCTCGGAAACCAGGTCATGGATCAGCCGGGTCAGGTAGCCGGAATCGAGGTCGAGGCGGGTGCAGAGGTCGCGCAGGTCCGCACCTGACGAGCCGATCTCATAAAGGACTCGTGACGCCCCCATCGGCCGGTCGCGCCCCAGAAAGCGATCATGCAGGGCACCGGTTCGCTGCGAGACGATCCGTTGGAACAAGCGGACCTGACGAATCTGTTCAGCCTCCATGTGGCCTGAGGTTAGCTGGAAGCACCCGGCCGTTCAAGCCGCGGACCACGTCGAGCGCTTACCAGATTTCGCCGGGGCGCCAACTGACCGCGAGGGAGGCTTTCAGGTCGAGTGCCGAGGGGGTCAGCGGAAGGCGGAGGATCATGACGGCTTCATTCGGAGCCGTTTCGATTCCCGATGGGCCCTTTACCAGCAACGGTCCCTGCCAGCGTTCCCACCCCAAGCGCTCGTACAGAGAGGTTTCGGCGGGGGAAAGTGCGCCGAGATCATAGGAGTCGATTGCCTCGGCCAGCTGCTGCATCAGGGCCGTAGCGTGGCCACGCCGCTGGTGGTCAGGATGTGTGGCGACCAGCTCGACATAGGCCGCTCTGAGCGGCGGCAGGTTGCCAGGGTCGAGCCGGCGCTCGATCCACATCAGGTGCGAGACCAGGTCGGGCCCATCCCAGCCGAGGAGGTGGATGCCCGGACCAATGTCCTTGAGGTATCCGGTCAGGTCTTCCCCGTAGGCGTTCTTGCACAGTGACAGGATGGCGGCTCGGGTGCTCTCCGGCAGGGCCTCGGTGGCGGCGCGTTCGACGATCAGCGACATCAGTGCGGGTCTTTCGACGAGTCGTTTGCAGTATAACCAGACGCCGCCGCTTGGCGTTTGACCAGCCTGTTCCGGCGCGCTAAAGTTGTGGCAGCGTTCAGGGCGCATCCGGTCCGCGGAAAGGACTCAGTCCACCTGTCTGTATTGCTCGACATCGACGACCTTCTTTCGGCCCGAACGACGCGGACACCGGGCGATACTGAAAGGGGGTTGCCATGTCGAAGGGCCTTCCCGCGCGTCCGCATCTCGACTATCTCAAGCACGAAGCCAAGGCACTGGTGCGGGCGTTCGCTGCGCGCGTACCGGAGGCCGTCGGGCGCGTCGAGGCTGTCCTCGGGCCGCGGACCGCACTGCGGCTTACGGACGCACAACGCGTGGTCGCCAGGGAGTATGGCTTTGCGAGTTGGGCGCGGCTTCGGACCAGAGTTGCGGCATCGCGAGGAGTCGGTGCCGCGGTCGACACTTTTCTGAAAGCCGTCCTGGATCAGAGCCGGTCTCGGGCTGAGCAGGTTCTCACGACAGAACCGACCATTGCCCGGGTCAGTCCCGCTGTGGCTGCAGCGCTCGGCCGGGTGCGTGAGCTGGGCGACCTGCTCGACGCCGATCCTGGTTCGGTCGAACGAGCGGAGGGCGATCCGCCGTCATCCCCGCTAGCGTGGCTTTGCTTCTCTCCCTATCACGGTGTCAGCGAGGCGTTGGATGCGGAGCTGGCTGCATGTGCCCGCCTGCTGCTCGATCGAGGGGCTGATCCCAATGTGAGAGCGACGCGATACGCACTGCCGGCGCTCTATGCCGTGACCGGGCAGTCGAACGTTCCGGTCATTGCGCGGATGCTGCTGGAGGCTGGTGCTCGGCCGACCGACGGTGAGTCCGTTCATCACGCCGCAGAACGCTATCACGAAGAGGCGCTTGCTCTGTTGCTCGAATTCGGGGTCGAGCTGAATCAGGTCGGCGATTGGGGCAACACGCCCTTGTACTTCCTCCATCGATATTGGGATGTCGAGCGCCACCCGGCCGTCGGTCGCGGGATTCGCTGGCTGCTCGATCACGGGGCTGATCCGAATATCCGATCGGGCGCGGAGCGAGAGACCGCGCTGCATGCAGCGGTGCGGCAGGGTCAGAGCCCCGACGTCGTCCGCCTGCTGCTCGATCGAGGGGCCGACCCTCGGGCTGAGCGCGGGGATGGCCGATCGGCCTGGCTCCTGGCCCGGCGGAGCGGTCAGGCCGCCCTGGCAACGGTTCTCGAACTGGCTGGCGCGTTGCCGACGCCGCTGTCCCCGGCTGACCAACTGCTGGAGGCGTGCGCATCGGGAAGTGTCGGCCTCGCGGAGCAACTGGCAACGCCAGCATTACTCCGCGAGCTCGATCCCGAGGACCTGCGGCTGCTGCGAGATGCTGCCCGTCGCGGCGACATCCCCGTCGTCCAAGCTTGCCTTGCGGCCGGGTTTCCCGTCAACGGTCTGGACGAGTTCGGCGCGACACCTCTGCATCATGCCGCGATTGCGGGCCGGGCTCAGGTCGTGTCGGTGCTGCTGCCCGTCGGTGCGGACCTGCGCATCCGGGATCACGAGCACCGTGCCACCCCGCTCGAATGGGCACAGTTTGGTGCCCAGCACATTCGAGAGCTGGACGGCGACTACCCGGCTACGATCGCCGCGCTCAGTTCCCGACCCGTCGGAACAGAAAGTGGCGGATCCGAACCGAATTGCTGACGAAGCCGGTGATGCGACCGCGGCGATCGCGCTGGAAAGTGAGTTCGCCGCCGGGGCCCTGCGAACGGAACTGATCCTTCGTCACCGGCAGAAACGGCGAGTCGCCCAGGCGGAAGTGACTCGAGACCAGCTTGCCGTCGACCAGTCGGATGTGCCAGGAGGTGTCGAGCTCGTCGCTGCGGTACTCACCCACGAACTCTCTGAGCTCGGCTACAGTCGGGTGCCACGGCGCCGCTTGGTTGGCGGGATCGGGCGTCCGCGACTGTGCCACGGCCTGCCCCAGCCGATTACCCAAGTAGATGTCGGCGATGCTGTTGGCGAGCGTTCCCGGTGCCATATCAGCGGTGTTGCCCAGAATGATGACGGCGAATCGGTGCGCAGGGTATCGGGTCAGGACGCTCCGGTAGCCGGCCCAGGAGCCGCCGTGCGACCAGGTCTCCGCTCCGCGATACTGGCCCTTGCTCTGTCCGAACGCATACGGAATGGTGTCGCCGGCGTTGAGAACGCCGCGGCGGTGCATGGCCTCGATGACCCGGCGCCCGCCAACCTCGGCGGTTTCGAAGTTGCGCACCCACTTGGCCAGGTCTTCGACCGTAGTGAAGAGCGAACTCGAGGCCAGCGCGGTCAGGTTCGAGGTGACGTGGAGATAGCCGCGATTACCCTCCCGATCGGGTGCGTACGATTCGGCCATGTTGCGAACCACCTCACGATGATCATCGTGGAAATGGGTTCGGGTCATGCCTAACGGTCGGAAGATGCGCTCCTCGGTAAACTGTCTGAAGCTCTTCCCTGCGACGCGCTGGACGATCTCGGCCATCACGTTGTAGCCCGTGTTGGAGTAGGCATGCTCGTCGTTGGGCTTGAAGTTGAGCGTCTTCTGGCTGTAAGCCATTCGGAGGATCTGCTCGAATGACATGACGTCCTCGCTGCTCCAGCCTCCCATCCGGAGCGTACCCGGCCAGTCCCGCAGCCCCGAGGTGTGATGCACCAGGTGGCGCACCGTAATGGCGTGGCCGAAATCCGGCAGGTCGGGTACGTACTTGCGGACGTCATCGTCGAGGGCCAGACGGCCATCGGCTTCGAGGAGCGCAATCGCGAAGGCGCCGAACTGTTTCGACACCGACGCGATGTCGAAGACCGTGTGCGGCTGGTTGGGCACGCCGTGCTCCAGGCTGGCCATCCCGTATCCCTTCGCATGCACCACCTCGCCGTCGTAGATCACCGCCACCGATGCGCCGGGCGAATCAGGGCGATGCCAGCGGGCAAACAGCGAATCGACGGCCCTCGCGCGACGCAGTGCCGCCGAATCACTCGATAGCGCGGCCGGCCGCGTGGCGATGGCGAGACGCGCCTCGGTTGGGGCAACGGTCGGCGAACCGAGCGCGAGGGCGAGTGACGCGGCGACCTGAGTCAGGGGGGACAACCACATGATGGCCTCTATGAAAGATCGAATGTGATGCGTTCAAGTCGGTCAGCGTCGCCCGACCGGCATGGGCCGATCCGGCTCGGGAGGACGACTCAGGGCGTTGCGGTATATGGGACCGAGAGCTCCGACGTCCCCCAGGCCATCCGCAGCTCTCCGGCGAGCCCGCTTGCTGCGGGCACCAGCCACATCGTAAAGGCTTCCACCGGTGCCGCGAGGGTGCGGAGACGCAACGGCACCCTGGCAGCGTCATTGGCGGCTTGATAGCCGCCGATGCTTTGGCCGCGATTGGTCTGCAGAATCAGTTGCCAGCCGTCTCGGCCGGGCAGGGTAAAGACGACGTAGCTGCCCTTCGGTAGCTGCACGCCGCCCAGAGTCAGGTCGAAGTCGGTGTGCAGGGTCGTGGCATCGTTGGCGCCGGTGCGCCAGACCTGGCCATAGGGCACCAGGGAATCGGTGTGTAACGCGCGTCCACGGAGGTGTGGCTGCCCCCAGTCGAGGCGAATGACGCGCGGGGTGGCGTTGGGCTCGGAGGTCATCAGCGTCACCTGGCTGGTGGCACGACCGCTGGGATGAAAGCGAGGCGCATTCTGCGCAGCAGCGGCAACCGTGCAGGTGGTAAGGAGAGCGGCAGCGAGAGTGAGCTTCATCGAAAACCTCGATTCAGTGGGTCGGGCCCGCGCGTCAGCCCGAGGCCGTTTCACGCCCCCGTGCCAGTCGACGGCGGGGCGGCGCTTGATGACAGCCAGGCTGCCGGGACATCATGGCCAGGCCATCGACGCAAGGTGCGCTGGAAGAACAAGTTGTTGGGAATCTGCAGCATGCTGCCGGAGCCGGACGTGCCGGTCTCCGGCTCCTGCAGGGTAGTGTAGATCAGGTTGATGTCGGCCACCCGTCCGCGCAGGCCGGGTTTGTCGCTCGTTTCGAGCAATTCGATGTAATCACTCAGGCGGAACGGCCTGGTGATGAAGATCAGCATGGTGCAGAAGATGTTCGACAGCACGCTCCAGGCGGCAAAGAACGCAACGGCAGCAACCGCCGTGAAGCCGGTAAAGGCCGTCCACAGCACCGTGCCCGACACACCCAGGCGACCCAAGATCAAGAGTACCGCAGCGCCGTAAATCAGCACGGCCGCGATTCGCCGAACGCCGGTCAGCATTTCGGTCGGCAGATGGTAGGCCGCGTGAAGTCGGCGGATCAGGCGGCGACCGATCTGCTGCAGCAGCCAGGCTGCCAGGAGGATCAGGACGACTTCGCTGACCGGAATGATCAGGCCGATCCAGTCCTGGATCCAGGCAGGTAACCGATCTTTCATGCCGTCAATCTTACTCGGATCGGATCGGGACGGCAGCGGCTCACGTCAGCCGAGATCCAATACGGCGTCGAGTCCACGGTGAACACCTTGAAGCGCAGCGACGTTGCGAACCGCGATCAACGCGCCGTCGACATAGGGCCGGGCGCTGTGGCCGGCGTCGTGCCGGATCGAGAGCCGCTGATCGGGGAGGCCAAAATGCACTTCGGTGCTCAGTGTGTATCCGGGCAGCCTGATCGAGTGGACTTGCGTGCCGGTCAGGGTTGCCCCCCGCGCTTCCCGGGGGCCCCGCATGCGGTCGAGGGGAACCGTCAGGTCTGGCTGGCGAACCCGCCCCAGTCGGGTGGCCAGTTCCCGGGCCGTCCCGCTCGGGGAATCGACCTTGTCGTCGTGGGCGTAGTCGATGACTTCCCACTGGGGAATCAGCCGGGCGGCCATCTCGGCGAACTTCTGCATCAGGACCACCGTCAGCGAGAAGTTCCCGCAGGCGAGCACACCGCGTGAGAGCTGCCGAGCGACCGCGTCGATGTCCGCATAGTCACCGTCGGTCAGCCCGGAGGTGCCGACCACGACGTGGGCTCCAGCGTCGAGCGCGGCGAGGATGTTGGCCTTGGCGCCGTCGGGCTTGGTGTACTCGATGAAGACGTCCGGGCGGTGCGCCAGCGCTTCTGGTGCCGATCCGTACACCGGCGCGGTCAGCCGCGGGTCGCTCAGAGCCTCGCCGAGCGTCTGCCCGGCGTGACGACGACCAATGGCAGCAACCAGGTCGAGATCCTCAGCCTGAGCAATCGCGCGAGCCAGTTCCGATCCGGCCCACCCGGTGGCGCCCGCGAGACAGACACGAATCGTCACGAGAAGATCCTGTTTGAGAACGGTGAAATGGAAACGGGGTTGCGCCGATGGCGCAAACCCCGTTGTGCACTGCCGCACCCACCCTGCTATTTGTGTCTGGCGAGGCTCGAGTCGAGCATCCGGATGAGGGTCTCACGATCATAGCTGAACTGATGCCCCTGATTGAGCTGCACCAGCTCGTCGATGGCCTTCCGGATGGTGACTTCTGCCTGCCTGGCGGCTGGCACCACCATGTACCGCACCTTCGGGTTGGGATCGAACAGGGCGTGCAACGCCGCCTCGGCGACCGCGTCCGGTTCAGGGTAGGTCTCGTAGGCGCCCATGACTTTGACCATGTTGCGCATCTGCTCCTGGTAAGGAGAGCCCGGGTAGCGCTCGGCGGCGGCCTCCACTTGGGCCACCGTGTTTCGGCCGATCTCGGAGCGATAGTTGCCGGGTTCGATCACGCTCACCTTGATGTCGAATCGTGCCAGCTCGGCGCCGAGTGCATCGGTAAAGGCTTCGACGGCGTGCTTGCTCATGCTGTACGGGCCGAAGAGCGGTCCGGACAGGATGCCCGAAATCGACCCGACCGTGGTGATCCGCCCTTTCGATTCGATCAGGAGCGGCGCGAACGCTTTGGTTACTCGATAGGGGCCGTACACATTGACGTCGAACAGCCAACTCAGCTCCTTCTCGTCGACCTCGATCAGCGGAGCGAGGATCGCGACACCGGCATTGTTGACCAGGCCGTGGAGGCCGCGACCGGCGCCCCTGATGGTTTGTACGGCAGCCGCGATCTCGCTGGGTGAAGTGACGTCGAGTCGGATGCCCTGCATGTTGGGGATCCGGCTCAGCGCGTCGATGTCCTCCTGCCTCCGGGCCCCCGCGTAGACGAAATGGCCCTTCGACGCGAGCAGCTCGGCAATCTTACGGCCGATACCGCTGCTGGCGCCGGTTACCAGCACCGCCGACTGCTTGCTCGGGTTTTGGGCAGCGGCGGGCCAGGCAACGAGGGCGAGGGCAGCGACCATCCCGGCCGTTCTCAGGAACGACGCGAAGCGCGACATAGGGTCCTCTGGATGAGTGACTATCAGCAGCCGTACGGGCCTGCGAGGGATAAAGGTTCCAGGTTGCGGCCGCCGATACACTCGCCCCGGCGGGCCTGCTTGTCAACGCGCCGGAGGCGAGGGCGGCTACAGGCCGGCCAGGATCGGGGCCAGCAGGTACGCGAGCAGGGCGCCGATCGGGATCATGGCGAGCCCCCAGGCCAGCAACAGCCGAAACAGCTTTCGCGATGCCGCCGGGTCCACGATGTTGGTGACGCAAAGGGCCCCCAGAGTCGACAACGGGGAGACATCCACCAGCGATGATCCGATGTTGATCGACAAGGCCACCGCCAGCGGGTTGGCGCCGCCCGCCTGCTCTGCCAGCGAACCGGCCATCGGCAGGAACGCCGGCAAGACTACGCCGGACGTGCTGCTGTAGCTCGAAATCGCTCCGGTCACGAATGCCACGATGCCGTTGATGCTGTTCGGGCCTGCAAGCTGCGCAAGCATGCCCGAGAACAACGCCATGCCGCCGGTGCGTTCGAGCAGACTCACCAGCACCGACATGCCGCAGACCATCAGGGTCACGCCCCAGGGCATTTGCCGGATCACGACCGTCTCGTCCGCGGCGCCAGCGGCGAGCAAAACCGCCGCTGCCACGAACGCGCTGAGGCCGAGCGGCAGCCGGAACAGCAGCACGCCGGCAATCCAGAGCAGCACGACCACGACGGTCAGCCGCTGCAGTCGCGACATCGGAGCTTCCGGGCCGGCACCCGCCACCGTCGTGTTGCCAAGCTTGGTGCCGCCCAGTGCCAGGTACGCGGCGAGAGCCACCAGCAGATGCGTGATGAAATTACCCAGCCAGACCACCGCCTCGTGCCCACCGAGGCCGGCCTCGGCCATCTTGGTGTTGGCGATCACCCCGACCGAGCTGATCGGTGACAGAAGCCCGGCATTGGCGCCGTTGGTAACCATCAGCGCCATCAGAAAAGGCGAGATGCCGTAGCGGGTCGCGGTGGCCAACGCGATCGGTGCGATCAGCGCCACCGCCGCAATCGCGCCTGGACCAGCACTCGAGATCACGCCTGCAACGGCAAAGAACACCAGGGGAATCCAGACCAGGCGCCCGCGGGCGAGCGAAACGGCCCGAAGGGTGAGGCGCTCCAGCGTACCATTGACCTGAACCACGGCAAAGAGCATGGTCACGCCGGTCAGGGTCAGGAAGAGCCCGGCGGGGAAACCCCGGACGATCTCGTCGGCGCCCAGCGATGCGTACCAGCCGACCGCCCAGGCCAACGCGATGGCCACCACGCCAACGTTGAGGCGGGTGGCCATGGACAGCACGATGGTGACCAGCAGCGCAATCAGCGCGACTGTGGCAGGAGACACAGGCAGAGGGGGTGGAGTTACCGGAAACCTAACCCCGTTGCCCGCTCCGGTCGCGACCGGGCATCAGAAGGTCACGTCGAAGACACCTTCGGTGACGGTGCGGGTGCCACTTGCCGGCGTGCCGGCGACGGGGAGGGCAGTGAACTGAAAGGTTCCCCGGGCCCCGGTTGCCGAGATGGCGGTAATCGTGATCGAGCCGCTGCCGGTTCCTGCTGCCGCCTGCCAGGTCGACGATCCGACCGTGACCAGGCCGTTGGCCGGACCGGTACCGCCGATGGTAAAGGTGCCGGGTGCGGTGGCCAGTGCGGCAAACCCTACGGTGCGGGTGCCGCCGCTGACAGGATCGCCGCCGGCCACGGCAAGGATGCCGTTCTGGTAGGTTGCTACGATGGCGACCGTGGCCCGCCACGAGGAGCCGTCGATCCGGGCAGTCATCGTCCCGTTGGTCGGATCGCTGGGACCCGTGTCGCTGCCGCAGGCTGCGCCGAACAGGAGTAGCGTGGCGAAGGCGGCGGAGCGGATTCTGCTGTGCATGGAAACTCCGAATCAAGGTAGAGCGGGCAGTCGGATAACGGTGTACCCGTCAACGGTTAATACGGCGAAACGCTGCCGCAACCGTCATTCCTGCCCTCCACGTTCAGCCTCGTGTCGAGGCGCCGCCTATTATAGTTCCTCCTTCCTATTTCTGACGGATCACTCGATGGACAGATGGTTTCGGATGGCTGCCTGCGGCGCTGCGTGTCTCGCGGTCGGCTCCGGCGCGCTGGTCGCGCAGGTCAGGCTCGAGCCGCGACCGGTGCCCTCGTTCAAGGTTGCGTCGTTCACGTTTCAGTCGCCGTCGATGGGGGTGCGGTTTGCCGTCAACGTGGGAATCCCGAAGAGCTACCAGCCTGGCAGCGACCGACGTTACCCGCTGCTGGTCTCCACGGATGGGGACTGGTTGTTTCCGATTACCCACGAAACCGCGAACAACCTCGTTTCAGAGAATGCCATCGAGGAAGTGTTCGTGGTCAGCATCGGCACCTCGTACGAGGACGGCCAGGACGTCTGGGTGGCTCGCCGCATCTACGAGTTCTCGGCGCCTGGCTGGGAACGCAAGGATGCCTGGGGCCAGGTCATCTCTGGTGCATGCCAGACCTACAAGTCGCCGCCTGGTCGCTGCACCGGTGGTGCGCCGGGTTTGCTCAAGGCCATTGCCGATGAACTGATACCGATGATTGCCGCGCAGTATCCGATTGATCGCGACCGGCTGGGCCTCTTCGGTGTCTCAGCGGGCGGAGTCTTCGCTGCGTGGGCGATGTTTCAGGCGGAGTCGCCCTTTCACAGCTACCTGATTTCGAGTCCGGCCATGGCATACGGCGACCTCGAGGTGCTCAGGCAGGAAGCCCGCTGGGCAGCGGCGCACAAGGACCTGCCGATCGGCGTGTACTTCGACGCCGGCGCGCTCGAGATGGAGCATCCGGTTTATGAGGGAATGGGCCGCATCATGAGCGGGATGATGCAGCTGGTGGGGAGTCTGTCGACCCGGAACTACCCGAATCTGCGGATGACGACCGAAGTACACCCGGGACTGAGCCATGCGGACGTCGTGGGCACGGTGGTCGCCCGCGGGCTTCGCGTTCTCTATCCGAAGCGGGATCCCTGACCAGGCCTACGTCGGGGTGATGGCGGACTCGTCGATCAGCGGACGGGTTCCACCGGATGCGATGGCTGCTTCGAGCGCGTTGGCCATGGCAATCGCCGCAAACCGCTCGGCTCGGTCGTACCAGAACTTGACCACACCAAGCGACTCACTCGGAATGCAGGACAAGGCGCCGAGGCGCCGAGCCTGGAGTTCGAGACGGGGGCGAAACCAGCCCCCGGTCAGCGACGCGCGATGGATGTCCGTGATCGGCAGGTCGATCCGCTCGTCCTGGAGCGGTTCAGTTTCGTCGGAAATCTTGCTGATCCCGACCTCCTGAATCGCGACCTCGCCCCCCCACTCGATCGAAAGCATATAGCCGTCGAAGCGCAGGTAGCCATGCAGCCGGTAGGTCGTGCTGACGGCGTTGCCCAAGCCTTCGAACTCATCCTTGCCCGGCACTTTGAGTCGGAACGGCAGTACCAGCGTCATGGCGCCTCCAGCACCTCGAGGTGAATCCGCCCCATAGGATACTCAGAATCGGTCGGCTGCGGGATGCCCGGACGAACAGGGTGCCGCCCGGAATCGGATGCGACCCCTTCCCTGTTGGTTGATTCAAGGCGATGATCGTTACAGCCCCTGTGCTCCGAGGCCTGATCCGAGCAACGGCTCCCGGTCAAGGATCTTGCGGCCCTTCGGCATGCTTGTCCGGCCCACGATCCCGGGTGCCTCCCCGTTCTGTGATGTGTGTACGAGCAGCGTCACAGTTGGGTAACCGGGCCAGAGCTACCTCTATATTGCAGGCAGGATCGACGTAGTAGCGCAGCAAGCAGATCGCTCAACGCAGGATGCGCAGGACTGCCCATGACGCTTCGGAGACGGACATTCTTATCGGCCCTGACCAGGACGGGTGCGGCCGCCCTCGTCGCCCCGTCGCTGGCCGGGCTGGCAGCCTGGAACTTCGCGACCCCGTCGCTGGCTCGAGCGGCTACCGCGCGGCGTCAGGCGTTTCAAAGGGCCGTCGGGTACGGTGCCCTTCGGCAGAGTTCCACCTGTCCCGAACTCGATATTCCCGAGCATTTTCATGTGGTCCGGATCAGCGAGGCGCTGCGGTCTGCGTCGACGCGCCCTGATCTGATCGTTCCCAATGCGTTCGACGGGATGGCGTCGTTCCGCCTGCCCAACGGCAACACCCGCTTGATCCGCAACCACGAGATGGGCGACCGTGCCGGGGTGGCGCCGCCACTGGCGGCCCGTTGCTACGACCCCAAAGCCACAGGCGGAACGACCTCGCTCGAGGTGCGGATTCGAGGGGCCGGGGCGTCTCGACGAATCGAAGTGCTGGACGAGTTCGTGTCGCTGGCCGGGACTCGAGTCAACTGCGCTGGCGGCCCGACGCCCTGGGGTTCCTGGCTCAGTTGCGAAGAGAACTGTGCCGGCCCGACCCACGGCTTCGACCAGCCGCATGGCTACGTGTTCGAGGTTCCGGCATCAGCGCGCGAGCCGGTCGAGCCGGTTCCGCTCAAGGCCATGGGCCGATTCGTTCACGAGGCAATTGCCGTCGACCCGGCCACGGGCATCGTCTATGAAACGGAAGATGCCTGGTACGATCCGGAGCGTGCTGACCGACCGGGGGCCGGCTTCTATCGCTTCATCCCCAAACAGGCCGGCGAGCTCGCCGAGGGAGGTCGGCTGCAGATTCTGGCGGTGAGGGGGCAGCCGCGCTACCTGACGGCGCGGGGGCAGACTGCCGGCATGAGCCTTCCGGTAACCTGGGTCGACATCGAAGCGCCGGATCCGGCAGCTGCGGAAACCGAACCCACGACTGTGTTTCGTGAGGGGCTGGCCAAGGGCGCGGCGATCTTTGCGCGTCTCGAAGGGGCCTGGTACGGAGACGGCGGCATCTACATCGTCTCCACCAACGGCGGCGACGCGACGGCCGGTCAGGTCTTTTTCTACCGGCCGTTGTCGGCCACCGAGGGCGAACTGTCCCTGGTCTTCGAGTCGCCGGGGGCCGAGGTGCTCAACGCGCCGGACAACATCTGCACCACGCCGCGCGGCGGGCTGGTGATCTGCGAGGACGGCGGCGGCGCCCTCTTTCTGCGCGGTCTCGACCGGAGCGGCCGGATCATCGATCTCGTCCGCCAGCCGATCCGCGAAGGCGAGTTGCCTCCGCGCGAGTTTGCCGGGGTCTGCTTCAGCAGCGACGGCGAGGTGCTCTTCTTCAATATCCAGGGTGACACGTCGACCAGGGGCAAACGACCCAGCGCGACCTATGCTCTCTGGGGGCCCTGGGTGCGGGGACCGCTCTGATAGCGGAAGGGGGGCGTGATCGCGCCCCTCAGGCGATCGCGGCGTCCGAGCAGGAAGCTTTGAGGAGTCGAATCGCGCCGTCGATACGGGCGGCGCCGAACACGGCCGTGCCGGCTACGAACGTGTCTGCCCCCGCTCGATAGGCCGCACCGATCGTCTTGACGGTGACGCCGCCGTCCACCTCGAGGACCGCACTGCTGCCGGCTTCGTCGAGCAACCGGCGAATCCGGGCAATCTTCCCGGTGGCACTCGGGATATAGCTCTGCCCGCCAAAACCAGGATTGACAGACATCACCAGCACGAGGTCGAGGTCCGGAATGACCTCCTCGATGGCCGAGAGGGGCGTTGCCGGATTGAGGGCAAGGCCGGCCTGCATGCCGGCATCGCGAATCGCGGCGAGCTGGCGCTGGACGTGGATGGTTGCTTCCGGATGGAAGGTGAACACATTCGCACCGAGCGCCGCGTACTCGGCGATGTACTGCTCGGGCCGCTGAACCATCAGGTGTACGTCGAGCGGCAGCTCGGTCAGCTTGCGCAGCGCTTTGATCAGCGGTGCACCGAACGTCAGGTTGGGAACGAAGTTGCCGTCCATGACGTCGATGTGAACCCAGTCGGCGCCGCCAGCCTCCAGCTCCTTGATCTGCTCCGCCAGGTGTCCCAGGTCGGCCGACAGCACGGAAGGAGCGATACGAGCGGGGCGGCGCGTCATCTCAGATTACCTCGGTCACGGTCAGATCCACTCGCGCTCGGCGAGGCGCCGGTGTGCCGGCATTGGGGCGTTGCTCTACCACGGTGCCGGGTGGGCCGCGGCGCCCTTCGGCGCGGAGCACGCGGCCGACCTGAAATCCAGCGGCCCGCAGTTGTCGCTCGGCTTCGTCCTGACGGAGCCCCACCACGTTGGGGACACTAGCTCCGCTGGTGCCCTGGCTGACCAGAAGGTCGATCGCGCTGCCGGGCGGGCGGGCCGATCCAGCCGGCGGGCGGGTCCCGGTCACGATACCCTGGGGTGTCCCGCTTGGTACGCTATCGATGGTGCCCGGCTGCAGACCGGCGGCCGTCAGAACGCGCCGAGCTTCGTCGACCTCGAAATCGCTGACGTCCGGAACCGGTACCGGCGCCGGCCCGGTGCTCCGGGTCAGGTCGACGGTGGTGCCCTGCGGAGCAATCAGGTCGGGAGGCGGATCCTGCCAGAGTACGGCCCCGCCCGGGATTTCAGGGTCGGCCTCATCGCCGACCACATGGGCGCGGAAGCCCTGCCTGGTGAGCACCTGCTCTGCCTCGGTGATCGGCAAGCCGATGACGCGGGGTACCGCATGGTCCCGGCGGAACATCGGTGTCGGATAGGCTATGCAGGTGGCGAGATAGCCCGCGGCTCCAGCGGCCAGCAGCACCACGAGGGCGGTCAGACGCCGCCGCCCCGGTACCGTTTTCGGGAGCCAGGAGCCGCGGGTGGTCGTGCGGCGGGCGACAGGGTTTTTGCGGGTCATGCCGTCAGCTTGCGCAGCCGCGCGGCATAGGCGCCATCGGTCCCATGCCGCTCGGGCAGCAGGACGAGGTCTCCCGCCGGGCTCCGCAGTTCCGCCGGAACCGCATTACCAGGCTCCCGGCGGAATCGGCCGTCCTCGGCCAGGAACCGATCGATCTGCAGTTCGTTCTCTTCCGGCTCGAGGGAGCATGTCGCGAATAATAACAGACCCCCCGGCGCGACGATCTCGGCCACCGCTCGCAGGAACCGGTGTGCCTGGGCAGCCAGGCTGGTGAGCGCGTCGGGCGTGACCCGCCAGCGGGCGTCCGGGTTCCGTGCAAAGGTCCCGGTGCCCAGGCAGGGCACGTCGAGCAGCACCGCATCGACCTGCCTGAGGGGCGGGGCCGCGGCATCCGCACGAATGGGCCAGACCACGCCTGCCGCAGCCCGCTCGACCGTTTCCCGCAACCTGGCAACTCGGGCCCGGGTCCGGTCGGCTGCGACGATCTGGCGCGACCGGCCAGCCAGCGCCACGGTTTTCCCGCCGGGCGAGGCACAGGCGTCGTAGAGAACCCCGGCACCCGGCTCACAGAACTGCGCGACCAGCCGTTGGGCCGAGTCCTGAACCACGAAGCCCCCATCGGCGAAACCGGTGATTTCGGTCGGGCTGCGCACCGAGGCCACGACCCCCGCGCCGTAGGGCGCCGGGTGATGGGCAACCCCCGCACGATCGAGCTCCTCCAGCAGCCGATCCATCGGCCAGCGGGCCGGCTGCAGGATGAGAGGGGGCTGGGTGTTGTTCCACTCGAGTCGGCGAACCGTGTCGGCTTCACCGTGACGGGCAAGCCAGCGTTCGACCAGCCAGGGCGGGTGGGAGTGCTCGGCAGCAAGGTCGGGCGGGACGGGGTCGAACCCGGCCGGCTGCGCAGCCACTCGCCGAAGTACGGCATTGACGAAGCCGGCTACCTTCTCGCCCCCGACGCGGCGGGCCGCTTCGACGGAGGTCTGGACCGCTGCGTGGGTCGGGATGCGATCCAGACCCCGCAGCTGGAAGACGCCAATCCGCAGCACATCGAGCGTGTCGGCTTTGACGCTTGCTGTGCCGCGGGACACGGCCCCCTCGAGAACACTGTCCAGCTGGCTCCGCATTCGAAACACGCCCGCAGCGAGCTGATGCGCCAGCCGGCGGTCGTCGGGCTCGAGCCCGACGACCGCTCGGCCGAGGGCAACATCGAAAGGAACCCCCTGGCGGACATCGTGAAGGATCCGCCAGGCGGCAAACCGCGGGGTGAGGCCGGTTTCTCGGCTCAACCGTCAGTCCAGCTTGCCGCGCTCGGGGGTCGACGGCACCGCGATTTCCCGGCGCGGCATCCGTCCTGCAAGGTAGGCAGCGCGTCCGGCGGCCGTGGCATCCCGCATGGCGGCCGCCATCAGCACCGGCTCCGCAGCTTCGGCCAGCGCCGTGTTCATCAGAATGCCATCGACGCCCTGTTCCATGACGAGGCAGGCGTCGGAGGCCGTGCCGACGCCCGCATCGACGATGATGGGAACCTGGAGCCGGCGCTTGATGGTACGGATGCTGTACGGATTGAGCAGGCCGAGCCCTGATCCGATCGGCGAGGCAAGCGGCATCACAGCTGCGCAGCCGGCATCTTCCAGGCGGAGCGCCGTGATCAAATCGTCATTGGTGTAGGCCAGGACCTTGAAGCCCTCCTTGACCAGCACTCGACTTGCTTCGAGCAATCCATCGGTGTCGGGCAGTAGCGTCTCTTTGTCGCCGATGACCTCGAGCTTGATGAACTCATTGAAGCCGGCCTCGCGCGCCAGGCGGGCATAGCGGATCGCTTCGTCGGCCGTGTAGCAGCCGGCCGTGTTGGCCAGCAGGAAATACTGCTTCGGGTCGAGGTGGTGGAGGATGCCCTCCGCGTTACCCCGGTTCAGGTCGACGCGACGCACCGCCACGGTAACGCAGTCTGCACCCGAGGTCCGAATGGCGTCGAGCATCTCGGCGTTGCTGCGATACTTCCCGGTGCCGACGAAGAGGCGCGACCGGAAGGTGACGCCGCCAATGGTCAATTGGTCCTGCATGGGTCATTCTTTCCCGGCGTCCGGCTACTTAGCCGCCGCCGACGAAGTGGACGATTTCGATGGTGTCGCCGTCGCGGACCGGTGTTTCCGCCAGGGTCGGTCGCCGCACGATGGCGCGGTTGTGCTCGACCACCACGGCACGGGCGTCGAGGCCCAGCGCCGTGAGCAGTTCGGTCAGCGTCGCCACCGACTCGAAGGTCCGGGACTCGCCATTGACGGTCAGCTTCATGATGCCTCACTCCAGTTGCGCACCAATTGATCGGCCGCCTTGGCCGAATCCCGTGCGCGCCATAAGGCGCCGATGGCCGCCACTCCCCATGCACCCGCAGCGTGGAGCGCGGGCAGGCGGTCCAGGGTGACGCCGCCGATGGCATAGACCGGCACTCCGACGGCGACGACCTCTGCGAGCCAGTTCAAGCCCTTGCCGGGTTGCCCGGGGTGCGACGCCGTTTCGAAAACAGCGCCGGCAACGAGGTAGTCGACACCGGCGTCTCGCGCGGCACGCGCCTGGTCGACCGAATGCACCGACAACCCGACCCACCCTGCGCCCAGGACCCGGCGCGCATCCTGAGGGGCCAGATCCCGGTCACGGAGCTGCACGCCGTGGGCCCCACCTATCCTAGCCAATGCCGGGTCGCCGTGCGCGATCGTGGCGGCCTCCGGCGGGCGGGCCAGGGCGCGAACCCGGTCCAGCGCCGCGAGCCCGGCGGCGGAACTGGCCCCAGGGTGTCGAACCACGATCCCGATGGCGGGCCCCGCGGCCGCGATGGCCCCAGCGCGAATCGCGAAATCATCCGCCGCGACGATCGCGGCGTCGGTCACCGCGAGCACTCGGGGCAGGGGGCGCATCGGTCAGACCAACCGGTCGCCCGGCGCGATGGGATTGCCGCGCAGCCATGCAGCGGCGCCCATTCGGCTCCGACCCGACGGCTGAACCTCGGCGATGGCCACCGCACCGTCGCCTGCGGCAACCGTCAGCGTCGGCGCGACACTCAACACCGTACCAGGAACACCCTCGCCCGTGACGAGCTCCGGCCGGAACAGCTTGACCTCGGACCCGCGGGTCGAAGTCCAGGCTCCGGGGGCGGGGTCGAAGGCACGGATCCGGTTGGCCACGCTGACTGCGGGCGCAGTCCAGTCGATCCGCGCCGACTGCCGGGTCACCTTGGGAGCGTAGCTGGCGCTGGCATGATCCTGGATCGTGAACGTTGCCTCACCCTTGTCCAGCAACTCGACCGCTTCGATCAGGGCTTCTGCGCCGAGGCGGGCGAGCCTCGGGGTCAAACCGCCGGTCGTTTCATCCGCCCGGATCGGCAGCGCGCGCGTCAGGATGGCCGGCCCGCTGTCGAGCCCGGCTTCCATCTGCATGATGGTGACACCGGTGGTCGAATCGCCGGCCGCGATCGCGGCCTGAATCGGCCCGGCGCCGCGCCAGGCAGGCAGCAGGCTCGCGTGGACATTGATCATGCCGAGGCGGGGTATGGCGAGCACCTCGGGTTTGAGAATGTGACCATATGCGACCACGACGCCGAGATCGGCACGGGCCTCGCGCAAGGCCGCCTCAAACGCCTCACCGCGTGGGCGTTCGGGCTGCAGCACCGGAATCGCGAACGACTCGGCGCGGGCCTTGACTGGCGGGGGGACGAGGTTGGAGCGGGAACGACCGCGGGGGCGGTCGGGTTGCGTGACGGCAAAGACGATGGTGTGGTGCGCAGCAACCAATGCTTCCAGGCTCGGCACCGCAAAGTCCGGGGTGCCGAAAAACACGATCCGCATCTAGGGTTGCTGAGCGGTCTTCGGAGCGATTTTCCGCGTCAGGCCGGCGTTGGGGTTGTCTTTCTTCCAGCGACGGAGCAGCAGCTCGCGCTTGAGCAAACTCAGGTGATCGAAGAACATCACACCATCGAGGTGGTCGACCTCGTGCTGCACTGCACGGGCCGTGTATCCGTCGAGCTCCCTCCGGTACGGCTTCCCGTCACGGTCCAGCGCCTCGAGCACCAGTCGCTCGGCGCGGATCACCTCACCCGATACGTCGGGCAGGGACAGGCAGCCTTCCTCGCCCCTGACCCGTCCCTCGAGCGCCGAGAGCACGGGATTGACCATCACGAACCGATCGTCGTCGATGCCGACGACGGCCACCCGCTGGGTCACCCCGACCTGGTTGGCCGCAAGACCGACCCCTTCCGCTGCATCCATCGTCTCGAACAGGTCGTCGATGAACTGACGCAGCTCGTCGTCGAACTCCGTGACCTCGGCAGCTCGCTTGCGCAGGGCCGGGGAGCCCAGCAGGTGGATATCCAACAGCGCCATCGTGAGCTACGGCTCCTATTGCTGCGAGGCCGTGGGCGACACCTCGCCACCGACCTGGATGATCCGAGAACGCTCGATAATCAGCTCCGCGTTGCCGCTCTCGATCGTGATCTTGTTCTCGTTGATGTTCTTCACTTTGCCGATGATTCCGCCGGCGGTGATGATGTCGTCGTTCCGCTTGAGACCAGCCAGCAGCTGGGCATGCTTCTTCCGCGCCTGGCTCTGCGGCCGGATCAGCAGGAAGTAGAAAATTGCGATCAGGGCGCCGAACTGAATGAACAACACCATGAGCCCGCCGCCACCGCTGCCTTCGGATGGTGCTGCAAAAGCCAGCGCATACAAGGTGTGCATCGTCATGTGGTTGTCTCACTGCCTTGGGAGTAAGCCGCGTGCCATTCGCGGCGCCAGTTCTGAAAACGCCCTTCCAGGATTGCTGCCCTGGCCTGCTCGCCGATTCGAATTAGGAATCGGATGTTGTGGAGCGACACCAGCCGGAGTCCCAGAATTTCCTCGGCCACGAACAGGTGGCGGAGATAGCTCCGGGAAAACCGCTGGCAGGTCTCGCAGTCACAGGTCGGGTCGAGCGGCTCGTCAGCAGTCCGGTTCGCCGCTTTGCGGATGTTGACCCGTCCCTGCATCGTCCAGGCGCTGCCGTGCCGCCCGTTCCGGGTGGCCGCAACACAGTCGAACAAGTCGACCCCCCGCGCGATTCCCTCGACGAGATCTTCGGGGAATCCAACCCCCATAAGATAACGGGGCCGGTCCCGCGGCAGCGCCGGTTCGAGTTCGTCCAAGATACGATGCATCACGGGTTTGGGCTCGCCCACCGAGAGCCCTCCGATGGCCGTTCCGGTCCAGTCGCCCAGGGCCAGGGTGCCCTCCAGCGACTGCTGGCGGAGGTCGGCAAAGGTGCCACCCTGAATGATGGGCCAGAGTGTCTGGACGTCCGGGGCCTCCGCCGTCAGCGCCTGGTGCCGGGTCCGGCAGCGCTCCAGCCACCGCAGGCTGCGTTTCATTCCTTCCTCGGCATGGGTTCGATCGGCGCCACCCGGCACCACGTGATCGAATGCCATCGCGATGTCGGCCCCGAGTGCGTACTGGATTTCCATGGCGCTCTCGGGCGTCAGGGTCCGGCGGCTCCCGTCGACGTGGCTGGTAAACTCGACCCCTTCCTCGGCGATCTTGCGCAGTGTCGCCAGCGAAAACACCTGGAAACCGCCCGAGTCGGTCAGCATTGGCCGGGGCCAGGTGGTGAACTGATGCAGACCACCCATGGTCCGCACCACCTCTTCTCCCGGGCGGAGGTGGAGATGGTAGGTGTTGCCCAGGACGATCTGCGCGCCGGCGCGTTCGACTTCGAGCGGATGGAGGCCGCGGACGGCACCCAGTGTGCCGACCGGCATGAACGCCGGGGTTTCCACGATGCCGTGGGGCAGTCGCAGGCGGCCGGCGCGGGCTCGTTCGTCGGTGCCGATCAACTCGAGTTCGAACATGGGGGGCAAAGATGGACGGGGAGGGTCCTGGTGTCGAGCAGGCGTCGCCCTCCGAATCGCTCCGCCCCGGCCGTGAGAACGCGGGCCGGATCCGCAACTGGCGCCCCGCGACTGATCTCGTCCCGGCGCGAGACTGGCCCCCGAGACGGGCCGCCGGATCGAGGCCGGCCCGGATGCCTCAGCGGTGGAAACGCCTCAGCAGCGCATCGGCAGACCCAGCGCGCCGGCGATGGCCTCCCACGAAATCGCGGCGACACCGCCGTCGTCGTGCACGGCGAACAGCGCGCCGGCTGGGAAGCCGGGAAAGGGCACTTGAGTCAGCGCGATGCCATCGGTGTTGAGAATCGTCGGGCTCTGAAAGGAGCCGCGGTGATCGAGCGACCGCCGATCGAAGAGATGGAACGTATTGGTGACTTTACCCTGATCGGTGGTAATCCAGAGCCCGCCGCCATCGGCGCAGGCGAAGAGTACGATCCCTTCGGCCTGGTTCGGGAAATAGCTGGCGGGAATCGTGGCGCCGGTAAAACGGCCGGCCAGGGTATACGCCTTGATCTGCGACTCCCCCTCGAGTTCCTCGGCGATCATCAAACGGTCGGACGGGGGGTCGACCGCGATCGATTCCACCACGCGAAGGACACCGGCGCCGGCGGTGTCGCCGAAGGTGGCCACGAGCGCGGTCTCGATCGTTCCGCCTGCCAGGCTGACCCGGTATTGCCTGACTCTGCGGCCGAGGGCGCTGTCCGGCGGCACCTGATCTTCGACCAGTTCGTAGCTGTCGGTAATCCAGGTCTCGTAGACGCCGGGGGACTGCTGCCGTACCGCGACGCCATACGGCTTGATCAACTCCGGCGTGCCGTAGATGCCGATCGGTCGGAAGTCCGGCAGCGTCATGACCTGAACTCGGGCGTTGTCGCGCTCGACGACGAACAACAGACTGTCGATCACGGCAATCCCGTTCGGCCGTTCGAACCGACCAGGTTCGCTCCCGGATCCGCCGACATCGCGGAGCGTCCTCCCGGTCGATGCGTCGGCAACCCGGATGATGTCGCCCTGCTTGGCAGTCACGAGCATCCAGTGCTCGCCATTCGGGCCGTGCCAGACTGCCGGCGAATCGATGTCGAGGAGCGTGTCTCGCTCGGTCTGATACACCTCCCGGACGGTGACTATCGTCGCGGACGTCTCGGTCTTTCGCGTGCTTGGATGGCGCTCGCCGGCGCAGCCGGCCAGGGTGGTCAGGGTCGCGCCGACCGCAATCAATCGATGCACGGGATGCCCTCTCACCAGTGGAGCCGGACGCCCATCCGGCCCCAGCGCGCGTAGTACTCGATCTGCACCGGCCGACTGGGATCGCCCTGGAAGACCCGGTACGGTTCGTTGGTCAGATTGACCAGTTCCGCGAAGACGGTAGCGCGGGCTGGCAGCCGGAGGCTGGCCGACGCGTCGAGCTGCACGTGCCGGTCGACCAGGATGTCCTCAGCGGCCTCCTCGCCGTACTCGTCGACGTAGCGGTCATTGTAGTTGAGGCTGAGTTGCGCTGAGAAGCCGCGCCGTTCGTAGCTGAGGGCCGCGTTGGCGACGTGTCGCGTTTGACCCTGCAGCCGTGCGACGCGACCATCCGGCAGGGTCGCCTCGGAATCGGTGAAGGTGTAGTTGGCGTAGAGCCCCAATCCGTTGAAGGGAGAGGGCAAGAAGCGGAGCTGCCGCTGCAGCGACGCCTCGAACCCGCGAATCCAGCCCGAGCGCCCGTTGCGCGGCTGTTCGGTTTCGCCGCCCAGGTCGTTGTCCTCCCGGAAGACAAAGATCGGATCGCTCAGCTGCTTGAAGAACACGCCGGCCGACAGGATACCGATCTGATCGGCGTAGTGCTCGACGAGCAGATCGATGTTTCGCGACGTCGTTGGGCTCAGGCTCGGGTTGCCGAGCGCCAGGTCTTCGTCGTCGCGGAGGCGGTAGGGCACCAGGTCGAAGTAGTTGGGGCGCGCAATCGCCGTCGTGAACGCGGCGCGAAGATTGGTCCGTGGCGTCACGGCGTACCGGACGTGGACCATCGGGAAGACGTTGCCGTAGCTGTTGGTCGCTTGCTGCGGGGCGAGCGTCTCGGTCTCGGAGTTCCAGCTGAATCCGCTGCTGTTGAGCTTGGTGTGCTCGTAGCGGACTCCCGGCAGGATGGTGAGCGACGGTGTCAGGTTGATCTCGCTCATCAGGTAGGCTGCGGTGACCCGCTCCTTGAGGTCGAAGTCGCTGGTCTCCTCCTCCAGGATGATTTCGTCCTCCAGGCGGGCGCTGAACCGGTTGCGGAACGAGCGGATGTCGTCCGGCATGGTCGAGAAGGGCGGCAGCGGGTAGACGCCGGGGTGGCGCACCACGCCATTGAATGCGGAGCCGACATCGCTGCCAAGAATCAGGTCGCCGTCGGCGAGCTCGGCGACTTCGGTCAGGTTGGCGGCCGTCTTGTGCTTGCTCCGCAATCTGAGTCCCATCCGGATTTGCCCGCTGGCTCGGCCGAGTCGGTAGGGGAGCGCCAGGTTCGTGGCGCCGAGCCATTCGCCGTTCCGGGTGGCATAGGTGTTCTGCTCGATCTCGTCGAAGAGGTAGCTGCCCGCGAGCGCGCCGCCGGCCGGGTTGGCCCGCGGCTGGGTCCGGCTCAAGGACGGTGCGAACGAGACGTCTTCCTGAACGAATGCAATCGTCGAGGATCGCGGTTGGTCTTCGCTGCCCCGGGTATAGCCGATCTGATAGTCGAACAGGCCGCTCCGGCGGAACAGGTGCTCACCCTGGAACGACACGCCGAGAATCTGCTGATGTTCGTAGCGGTCGCGGTGCTCGAAGTTGAGCTCGCCGTCCTCCACCTCGTTGACGAGGACGCGGCGCTGTTCGTCGTCGGCGAGCTTCGAGTAGATCCCCGACAGGGTCAAGACGTTGCGCTCGCTCGGACGGAAGTCGAAGACGGCCGTGGCGCCCTGTCGGGTCCGGGTCAGGGTGTAGTGGCGCACTTCCAGGGTTTCCAGCGCATCGTCCGAAAGGCCCGGGTCGCCCAGGTCATAGGCGGCTTCGACGTTGTCGGAACCGAACGGGCGGCGGTTGAACGATCCGGTCAGAAGCAAGCCAAAACGGCCCTCGGCAAACCGGTCGCCGAACGTGCCGGTGACGCTCCCGGCGGTCCGTTCGCGCAAGGTCGAGAAGCCGCCGGCCGCCTCGAAGGACACCAAGCGGGTCAACGGCGCGCGCTTGGTGACCAGATTCACCGCGCCACCGACGGCGTCCGCGTCCATGCTGGGCAGGATTGCCTTGGCCACTTCGATGGCTTCAAGCAAGTCGACCGGGACGGCATCGAGCGCTATCTGGCGGACCTCCCCTTCGGGCGCCGGAATCTGCAAGCCGTTGTACGTGACCTGCGTATTCGCCGCGGATCCGCCGCGGATCTGGAGGTAGCGGCCTTCACCCTGATCGCGCGCCAGAACCACGCCCGGCAGTCGTTGCACCGCCTCCGGCGCGGAGATATCCGGAAAGCGGCCGATCTGATCGGAGGCGACGACGTTGATGATGTTGGGCGCGTTTTTCTGGATGTTGAGCGCTTCGGCTTGGGACATCGAACGCGATCCGATCACAGCGAGATCGGCCACCGTGGCCACGGAGAGGCCCAGTGCGACATCTGCGATCGTGGTTTCGCCGGCGCGGATCTCGACCGTCCGGGTCACCGGTTGGCGCCCGATGTAGGAGATCCGGATCGTGTGGGATCCGCTTGGGACCTGATCGAGCACGAACTGCCCGTTGACGCCGGTAGTGATGGCCAACGATTGGCCGATCACGGCAATGCGGGCGTTCTCCAGCGGCGTTCTGGTTTCTTCGGTGATGATCCGCCCTCGGAGCTGGCCGTACGTCTGGGCCGATACGGTTTGGGGAAGCAGCGGAACAATGATCGCCAGGGCGATCGGGGCCCATCGACGAACGTCCATGGAATGCGAGCCTCGGTACGAATGAGCAGGGTCAGTGACACGACGCCCACAAAGTCGTCCGGGATGCCGATGCCCGGATCACGATCGCGCCACAATCGTGCAACCGGCCCGGTCTATCGGATCAGCATCGCATCGCCGTAGGAGTAGAATCGGTAGCGGTGGGCAATGGCGGTCTGGTACGCCCGGAGGACGAGCTCGCTGCCGCCGAAGGCCGAGACCAGCATGAAGAGGGTCGAGCGGGGGAGGTGAAAGTTGGTAATCAGGCGATCGACGGTCTTGAAGCGGTAGCCAGGCAGAATCAGCAGGTTGGTTTCCTGCTCCCCCGACCGGATCGCGCCCTGCTCGTCGGCCGCGGCCTCGAGCGACCGCACCACCGTGGTTCCGACGGCCCAGACCGCCTTTCCAGATGCGCGGGTGTCGCCGACGGCCGCCGCGAGGCGCTCGGGAATCCGGAACTTCTCGGGGTGCATCGGATGCTCGCGAGGATCCTCGACCTCGACCGGACGGAAGGTGCCAGGCCCGACCTCGAGGTCGAGATACTCGACCCGGATGCCGGCCGCTTCCAGCGCGGACAACAGCGGCCAATCGAAATGGAGGCCTGCCGTCGGCGCGGCAACGCTGCCTTCCCGATCGGCAAAGACCGTCTGATAGCGGTCTTCGTCCGTCGCGTCCGGTTCGCGCGCAATGTACGGCGGCAACGGCAGTCGACCGAACTGCGCCATGGCCGCTTCAGCGGTGCCGCCGACGAAGCGAACCAAGCGGTTGGGCCCGTCGAGGACCTCGACCGTTTCGATCTCGATACCGTCTCCCAGGATGATGCGCTTGCCGGGCCGGAGCGCATGACCCGGCTTGCCCATCGCGACCCAGGTGCCATCGGCGCCCGGGTGAATCAGCAGAACCTCCGCAGGTGCGCCCGAGGGGCGCGTGCCCAGCAGACGTGCATGACGGACCCGGGTGGAGTTGAGGACGAGGAGGTCTCCCGCCGTCATCTCCTCGAGGAGCGCTGAAAAATCGCCGTGGCCGATGGTGCCGTCCGAGCGCCTCACGGTCAGTAGACGACTCTGCCGCCTGGTGGGCGCCGGCGTCTGGGCAATGAGTTCCTGGGGAAGCTCGAAGTCGAAATCGTCGACACGCATCGGGGCTGCCAGCGTTACAGCAGCGAGCCCTGGCCGGTGCTACCGGCCGGCGGCGTCATCCCGAAGCGGCGATAGGCCGCGCCGGTCGCGACTCGACCACGCGGGGTTCGTTCGAGAAAGCCTTGCTGGAGGAGATAGGGCTCGTAGACTTCTTCGAGGGTGCCGCTGTCCTCGCCGACGGCTGCGCCTAGCGTCTGCAGGCCGACCGGACCGCCGCCGTACTTCTCGATGATGGTGGTCAGGATCCGGGCATCCATGTCGTCGAGCCCGAATTCGTCGACGTTGAGCCGCGCCAGCGCCCGTCCTGCCACGTCCGCGGTTATCACGCCATCGGCCCGAACCTGGGCATAGTCCCGCACCCGGCGCAGCAGGCGATTGGCAATGCGCGGAGTGCCTCGGCTCCGCCGCGCGATTTCGAGCGCGCCGGATTCCTCGGTTGGTACGCCAAGGAGCCCGGCCGAGCGAGTGACGATCCGCGCCAGGTCGTCGGCGCCGTAGAAATTGAGTCGTTCGACGATCCCGAACCGAGCCCGCATCGGCGGCGTCAGCTGGCCGAATCGGGTGGTGGCTCCCACCAGCGTGAAGGGCTCGATGGCCATTGGGATGGTCTGGGCATTCGGTCCCTCGGCAATCCGAACATCGACCCGGAAATCCTCCATCGCGGGATAGAGGAACTCTTCCAGCACCGGACGCAGCCGATGGATTTCGTCGATGAAGAGGATGTCGCCGCGGCCGAGTCCGGTGAGCAGGCCAACCAGGTCGCCGGGTTTTTCGAGGACCGGGCCGGAGGTGGTCCGAATCTGGACGCCCATTTCGCGAGCCATCAGCATGGCCAGTGTCGTTTTGCCGAGCCCGGGCGGGCCAAAGAACAGGATATGGTCGAGCGTGTCCCGACGACCGCGCGCCGCGTCGATTGCAATCTGCAGCGACCCTTTGACTCCTTCCTGCCCGATAAAGTCATCGAGCCGAGAAGGGCGGAGCGCCGCGTCGGCACCGCTCTCTTCGGGAAGTTCGTCCGGAGTCGTGATCTCGACGCGCGTCACCGTCGACGGCCGATCAGGCGGGCTCGGAGTACCAGCGCACCGGACGGTCGCCTGGCCAGATCGTATGCTTGCTGTGGCAGGTGACGCACTTGTCCTGCGCCACCGGCGTGCCGGCGGGCAGAAACTTGCGGTTGGTCACCCCGCACTTGGTGCACTGCCACTCGGCGGTGACGCGCGGCGCTCGGGCCACGCTGCCGGGAAGCGGAATGATGGGTGCGGTCACGGACGTCCTCCTTTGCCCTTCGGGGCAGTCAGTATCTGAAGCGCTCGGCGAATCAGCGACGCCGAATCGCCTTCGGCGTTCGCACCAAGCGCGGCGCGAATCGCTTCGTCGGCTTGCGCCGGCAGGTAGCCCAGTGCAACGAGTGCGCGGGCCGCTTCGTCGGCTGCGGAGGGCGTGGTCCGCAGTCCGCTCGGCTCGATCGCCAGGTCGGCAAAACGATCGTGTAGCTCGAGGATCAGCCGCTCCGCTTTCTTCCGGCCGATGCCCGGAACGGTCGAAAGCGCGGCAACGTCCTTGCCCTGGATCGAGCGCACCGCCCGCTCGGGTCCCAGGCTCGAGAGCACGGCCAGGGCGAGCTTGGGGCCGAACCCGCTGGCGGTCAGCAGCCGCTGAAAGATGACACGGTCGCCGGGTCGATCGAAGCCGTACAGGGTCCAGGCATCTTCCCGAATGACCAGCTCCGTATGCAGAGCGGCGCGCTGGCCCACCGGAGGCAGTCGCTCCATCACACCGAGCGGAACCGTAACCTCGTAGCCGACGCCGCCGTCGGTCTGCAGAATGATGGCGTCGCCCACGCGGGCGGAGAGCACGCCGGCCACGACCGCAATCATCGGAGGCTCCGGGTTCGGTCGAGCAGCAGGTGCGTCATGGCAACCGCAACCGCATCGGCCGCGTCGGCCGGTTTGGGCGCGGCTTTGAGACCGAGCAGCTTGGCAACCATGAAGCCCACCTGCGGTTTGAGTGCTGCACCTCGGCCGACAATGGTCTTTTTGACCGTGGCCGGGGAATACTCGAACACCGGAATCGCAGCGAGCGCGCCGGCGAGCAGAATGACGCCGCGTGCATGGCCGAGCACTGCGGTCGTTCGGACGTTCTTACCGTAGAAGATGTCCTCGACGGCCAGGACAGTCGGCGCGTGACGGGCAACCAGCTCACTCAACCCTTCATGGATCGTTTTCAAGCGGTCCGGCAGCGCCGACCCTGGCGACGTGCGGATCACCCCGCACTCGATCAACCGCCCCATCCGCCCCGGCTCGTCACGCGTCACCACCCCGAAGCCGATCAGACCGGTACCGGGGTCGATGCCGAGGATGGTGACCGGCAGCTTGGGTTTCACCCCTCCGCTTCCACCAGTGCGTCGGCATCGATGTCGAAGTTGGCAAAGACTTTCGACACGTCCTCTTGCTCTTCGAGCATCTCGATCAGTTTGATCAGCTTGGTCGCGTCGTCGCCCTCGACCTTGACGGTGTTTTGCGGAACCATCGCGATCTCGGCCGACTCGATCGCGTAGCCCTTGGCCTTGAGCGCGTCCTGCACGGTGTGCAGATCGAACGGCGCGGTTGTCACCACGTAGTAGTCGCCCTCGCGGGCGAAGTCCTCGGCGCCGGCTTCCAGCGCATCCTCCAAGGTCTGGTCCTCGGCGGATCGACTGGCCTCGAGGTTGAGCAGCCCCTTCCGATCGAACATCCACGCCACGGAGTTCGATGCGCCGAGGTTGCCCCCGTTGCGGGTAAAGGCGTGACGAACCTCTGCCACGGTTCGGTTGGCGTTGTCGGTCGTGCCTTCGACATAGATGGCAACGCCGCCAGGCCCGTAGCCTTCGTAACTCACCTCTTCGTAGACCGCGCCCTCGAGTTCACCGGTGCCCTTCTTGATGGCGCGATCGATGTTGTCGTTGGGCATGTTCACTGCCCGAGCTGCGTCGATTGCCGTGCGGAGCCGTGGATTGCCGCCGGGATCGCCGCCGCCAGCTTTGGCGGCCACGGTGATTTCCCGAATGCATTTGGTCCACGTCGAAGCCCGGCGGGAGTCCGTAACGGCTTTTTTCCGCTTGATCTGCTTCCATTTGCTATGGCCGGCCATCCACGTCCTTTCGCTCGGGTCGGGACGCAAATTAGAGCCCCGGCGGGTGTTCCTCTAGGGGCCAGCGAACCCCCGTGCGGCGCGCTGGAGCACTTCGGCCGTTTCGGCACCCAGCGGGTCGCGGACTGCGGCGGCGAGTCCGGTCAGGAGCGCCTGGCCGTGGCTTCGGTCGGCGGTCTCGAGTTCGGTCACCGTGCTCATCAGTGCGCGCTTGAGGCCGGGAGCCATGGTCAGGCTCGAGAGGCGTTTTGACAGCAGGGCAACCCGACGGCGATATGGGCGGTCGACGACGCCGGCGACGGGCAGGTCCTGGATGACCCGAAGAGTAAGCCAGAGCCCGAACAGGGCGTCGCGGCGGGGGCCCCGGCGCGCCTCAGCCATCTGTTCGGCCAGGGACCGAGCGGCGGTGGGGAGCGGGCTCACCGGGGCACCTTGCGAACAGCTTCGAATACCTGGTCTGGCGCAATGTCGACCAGGCACCGGTGATGGCCCAGGGGGCAGACCGGTCCGCCCATCTTGCTGCAGGGCCGGCAGTCGAGCGGCAACTCGAGCGCGGTGGCCCTGGCCTGGTAGGGGTAGAACCCAAAGGGACGGACCGTCGGGCCATACAGGCCGACCAACGGAGTGCCGACTGCGGTGGCGAGGTGGAGCAGGCCTGAATCGCCGCTGACGGCGCGCGCCGATCGCTTGAGCAGGGCGGCCGAAACGCCGATCTCGAACCTCCCCGCAGCGCTGGCTGCGCGTTCGGCGCCAGCAGCTGCGATCTCCTCGCCGATCTCGCGCTCGGCCGGGCCGCCGAGGACGACGACATCGTAGCCGCGAGCCGTCAGCCGTGTCACCAGGTCCTGCCAGTGGCGTACGGGCCAGCGCTTGGTTGCGTGCTGTGCGCCCGGGCAGACGGCAACCAGACTCCGATCCTGGCCCAGGCTGTGGTGACTCAGGAAGTCAGCGGCCTGGTCGAGCATTTCCCGACGAATGAAGAACTCGAGCGGCTTGCCGTCCGGCTGAACGTCCAGGTCGCGAGCGGCATCGAAGTACCGCTCCACCACGGGTCGCGGGTCCCGGTAGACGTTCCGCTTGGTCCGGATCAGAAGGGTCCGGGCCAGGCGATGCTTGGGATAACCCCGCCAGGTGCCCGGCACGCGAAGCCGGAGAGCCCGACTCCGCAAACTGCCGTGGAGATCCAGCCGATGCGTGTACACGCCCGCCTTGAGGCGATCGACCAGGACGCTCAGGGGCTGACCCGGATCGTAGGGTATCAGCTCGTCGATCCGCGGGTTGTCGGCCAGGAGCGGCGTGAAGACCGTCTTGGTCACATAGCTGATCCAGGCGTCCGGATGGCGGGTCCGGAGGGCGCGGAGCAGGGGAGTGGTGAGCAGGATGTCGCCCAGAGAGCTCATCCGAACCACGAGAATGCGAGGAGCCACGAGTGCGTCGATGCGCCGGGAAAAGGGACCGAAAGATAACGGTCCAATTAGCTTCTACCTCATGCAGCGGAATGTCGCGAAACGCCTCTTTCAGGTCGCTCGGCCGTACTGGGGTTTGTTCGGTCTTGGCCTTGGCGCCACCCTGGTGGCATCGGTGCTCGACGGCGCCACGATCGTCATTCTGATACCGCTGCTCAAGACGCTGTTTGGCACGGCGGGAGCCCTGGCGCCCGGCAGCACCGAACTCGAAGCCATTACCAGCCGATTGCTCGAACCCCTGATCGGCGGGGCCGACCGGGCCACGGCAGGCACCCGCCTGGTCATCTTGCTGCTGGCCGGCCTCGTGCTCAAGAATTTCTTCACGTACGCAGCGTCACAGCTCTCGGTCGCGGTTCAGGAAGGCCTGGTTCGCGACCTTCGGGTCAAGCTCTACCGCCACCTCCTGTCCATCGATCTCGGCTTCTTTCAGCGGACCCGCCAGGGACAGCTCATTTCGGGCGTGATCTCGGATGCCGACCAGAGCAAGCAGGCGGTCACGGCCGCGCTGGCGTCGTTCTTTCAGAATCTGGTGCTGATTCTGGTTTCGCTCTGGATCCTGGCCGGAATCTCATGGCGGCTGACGGCTCTGACGCTCGCGGCGGCGCCGATCCTGGTCATCGGGATCCAACAGTTGCTGCGCCGGCTCAGGCGCCACGCGGGTGAGTTTGCCGAGGAGCGGGGTCTCCTGACCTCGACGGTGACCGAGCGGCTGGGTGCCATCAAGCTGATTCGCGGGTACGGCGCCGAGGGGTATGAAGTCGACACCTTCGCGGAGCAGGCCGATCGGTATCGGAAGCGCTACATCCGCACCCAACGGTTCTCGTCGCTCAGCCATCCGGTCAGCGAAATCTTCGGCGGGTTCGTCATCATCCTGATCATCTGGGCTGCGGCCAACCCGGCCGTCATCGGCGCCGAGTTGAGTCCCGAGGTCACGATCGGCTTTCTCGTCATTGCACTCAAGATGATGGCGCCGATCAAAGCGCTCTCGCAGTTCCCCACGGTCATGGCAATTGCGCTGGCCAGTGCGGAGCGCGTCTTTGCCTGGCTCGACCGCCCCGCTACGGAAACCGATGCGTCCGGGGCGCGCGAGGCGGGCTTCGAACGCGAGCTCGTTTTCGATCGAGTCGGCTTCCGTTACGATCGGGATACCGTGCTCGACGAGGTCTCGTTCGTCGTTCCCAAGGGCCATGTGGTGGCGGTGGTCGGTCCCTCGGGGGCGGGTAAGACGACCTTGCTCGAACTGGTTGCCCGGTTCCACGATCCGACCGCAGGCGCCATCCGGCTCGACGGGGTGCCGCTCACGGAGCTGAGCCGGGCTTCGTTGCGCGGTCTGATCGGCCTGGTGAGTCAGGAAACGGTCGTCCTCAACGATACGGTGCACGCCAACATTGCCTATGGTCGACCCGGTGCCACCCGAGAGCAGGTCGAGCAGGCCGCGCGCGCAGCCAATGCACTGGAGTTCATTCAGTCCTTGCCGCAGGGGTTCGACACCCTGCTTGGTGAGCGGGGTACCCGGCTCTCGGGCGGACAACGTCAGCGGATTGCGATTGCGCGGGCCCTGCTGCGCGACCCGCCGATTCTGATTCTCGACGAAGCCACCAGCGCCCTCGATACCGAGTCCGAGCGGCTGGTCCAGGAAGCGATCGACCGCCTGATGCAGGACCGGACGGTGCTGGTGGTTGCGCACCGGCTTGCGACCGTGCAACATGCGGATGAGATCCTCGTCCTGGATGGGGGCCGGATCATCGAGCGGGGCACCCACCTCGCTCTCCTCGCCAACGGCGGGCTCTATCGCCGGTTGCACGACCTGCAATTCCGATCCGTGGAGGAGCTTGCGTGACCGCACCTTCGGTCCTGCTGATTGCACCGTTCGACGACGGCGAATTTGCCCACTCGAACCAGCGAGCGCGGGCGTTGGAGCGGATCGGCTGCGATGTCAGCACCTTCGACCTTCGGCGCCGGAGCGGCTTCCTCGGCTTTCTGGGCGGCAGCGACCTGCGAAGCCGGATCCTGAAGGCGATCGACGCTGCGGAGGCCGACGCCGTGGTCGTCGTCGGAGGCTACGATCTCTCCGAGGCGATGGTCGACACGATCCGACGTGAGTCGGGCCGGCCCATCGTCAACTGGTTTCCGGATGATCTGGGGCGGATCGACGAGGTCCTCGCCAGCGGCCGCGCCTATGACCATGTCTTCGTCGTCGGATCCGACGTTGCGGCGGCGTATGAGCGCGTCGTTGGTTCCGCCCCTGAGGTGTTGCCGCACGCAGCCGATCCTTCGGTCTATCGGCCGATGCGCACCAAGGATCAGTATCGGGCCAACGTCGTCTTTGCCGGGGCGGCAACGCCAGCTCGGGAGCGGTACCTCGCCGAGCTGGTCGAGTGCGGTTTGGCGCTCTGGGGACCAGGCTGGCGTCGCACCGCACTGCGCGACTACTGCCGCGGTGAAGCACGGACGACGGCTGAGTATGTCCGCGCGTACGGTGGCGCGTCGGTGGCCGTGAACCTGCACCACGACATCGGGAGTCGTGATGCGGCCACCTGCAACCAGCGAGTCTTCGAGATTGCGGCAATGGGCCTGCCTCAGGTCGTCGATGCTCGCGCCGACCTGCCCCACTATCTGGAACCAGACCGGGAAGTCGTGACGTTCAGCACGCCCAAGGAGCTCAAAGAGCGGGTCAAGGAGCTGCTCCAGGCGCCGCCGCTCGGTGACGAACTCGGCGCGGCCGCACGACGGAAGTTGCTTGCCAGGCATACCCATATGCACCGGGCCCCTCGCCTTCTCGATGCCCTTGGGGTCCGGGTGCCTCGCCAGGGTGGACAGGCGTCAGCTCCGGTCGACGACTGATCATGTTCGCAGGTGTCACGGCCGTGCTCGTGGCCAAGTTCAACGAGCGATACCATCGCACCGGCGGAGCGCTGATTCGTGCCCTCGAGTCCCTGGGGGTCACTGCGGTACCCTGTGAGGAACGGACCGGTACCGTCGAACGCCTGACCGGGCGGTCTCTTGGTAGCCGGCTCCGGCGCCTGCTCGTTGCGCATCGACCCGACCTCGTCATCGTTTTCAAGGGCGGCTTGCTGGAGCCCGAGGTGATCGATTCGCTTCGCAGCGTCTCGTCGGCACGCTGGGCCAACTGGTTTCCCGACAGCCCCCATCTGCTCGATCTGTCGCTTCGGATCGGGCGCGCCTACGATCGCTGCTTCATCTTCGACACCTCGATGGTCGCCAGGCATCTCGACGCCGGTCACCAGGCGGAGTATCTGGCCGAGGGGTGCGAGCCGGAGTATCACCGGCCTCTGCCCGATCCGGCCTGGCCGCATTCCGGCATCGCGTTCGTGGGTTCCCGCGAACCGCTTCGGGCGCAGGCGCTCGAGTCGGTTGCTGACTTGGGGCTCAATGCCTGGGGCCCCGACATGCCGCGTGGTCCGCTCTACGGCGATGACTTCATCAAGGCGTTCTCGAACGCCGACATTGCGCTCAACATCCACCAGTTCTTCGGAGAACCTGCTGCGCAGGGCCGCTACGGTACCGGGGCCAATCGGCGGGTCTTCGAGATTGCGGGTATCGGTACGGTCCAACTGGTCGATGCCAAGGCCGACATCGCTCGGAGCTTCGTACCTGACGAGGAAGTCGTTCTGTTTCGGTCGTCGGCGGAGTTGCGGGATCGGGCCCTGGATTTGCTGGCCGAGCCGGCTCGTCGGGCTGAAATCGCGGCCCGGGCCCGCGCACGGGCACTGCGCGAGCACACCTGGCGGCATCGTCTCGAGATCTTGATCACGCGCACGCTGTCATGATACCGATCTCGGGTTTCACGATCGTTCGAAATGCCATCGAACTCGACTTTCCGGTGGTCGAGAGTATCCGCTCGATTCTGCCGCTGGTCGATGAGCTGGTCGTCAATGTCGGTCATTCGACCGACGGTACACTCGATCTGGTACGTTCGATCGACGACCCCCGGATTCGCATCCTCGAAGCCGAATGGAATTTTGCGGACGGCAAGTCGGTGCTTCGGAAAGAGACTCTCCGGGCGATGCGTGCCTGCCGACACTCCTGGGGTATCTACATCCAGGCCGACGAGGTCCTCCACGAGGCGGGCGGTCCGGCTCTGGTCAGCACCATCAGGGCCAGCGCCGATGATTCGCGGATCGACGGCGTCGTCGTTCGCTACCGTCACCTGATCGGAAGCCCGGATCTGGAGGCGGTCAATCGACGGTGGTACCGGCGGGAGATTCGGGCGGTGCGGCTCGATTCGCCTCGTGATGTCCACCCGTTCCGGGATGCGCAGGGCTTCAGGGTCGGGCCGACCGATCGTCGGGTGCCGTCGCGACTCGCCGACGCAGAGATGTTTCACTACGGGTTCATTCGGTCGGCGGCCGCGCTTCGGGGCCGTGCCACGATCGACCGCTCGCTCTATCCGGATCGTCCGGAGTACAGCTATGATCGTGCGGTACTGCGCTGGTTTCCCGGGATCCGACCCTTTCGCGGTACCCACCCGCAGGTCGCCTCCGATTGGATCGCGCGTCAGCGGCTCGACCCGGAGCGGAAGGTCACCGAACCGTTTTTTGAGCTGGAGCATCTTCGGTTCTACGCGTCCGACTTGATCGAGCGTGTCACCGGGGCGCGGGTGTTCGAGTTTCGCAACTACCGGTTGATTCGATGATGGACGAGATCCGGTGGTTTGCGCCCAATCGCTTCTGTGAGCTGCTCATCGAGCCGCTGCGCGAGCGGGGCTTGGGCATCGTCGCCAGCGGCGATCGGCCAGCGCGGCTGGCAGTTGTGATGGACGGTCAATCGGCGGTCGAGGGCATGGAGTATGCCCGCCGGCATCGCTGTCCGCTGGTGCTGTACCTCTGGGACCTGCCTCCCTGGCGACTCGGCGGCGGGCGGTCTGATTTCGTTTTTTCGGCGGGAAGCCGGATCTATCGGATTCCCCGGCCGGTGGGCGGCTATCCTGAGCGCCCGGGCTTCTACAGTCGCCTGCGCTGGGTTGCGCGCCGAGCGATCGCGGTCTGGGCGCCGTCGACGCTGACGGCTGAGGACCTGCGCGCCCGGTTCGGGGTCCATGCCGAGGTGGTTCCCTACTGCTACGATTCGGACCGCTTCAAGCCCCTGGCCCGTTCGACGCCTGATGCGCTGCGCCTGCTCGCGATATCCCGCCTGGTTCGGCACAAGAATCAGATCGTGCTGATTCGCGCCGCGGCGGGGATGAGCCCGCGACCGATCATCCACCTGATCGGCCAGGGCCCGGAACGCGAGACGCTGCGGTACACTGCCGCTCAGCTGGGTGTCAGTCTGCAGGTGGATTCTGACTGGCAAACGGAGGAGGCCGTCGCGGCTGCGTATCGGGCTGCGAGTGTCGTGGTGGCGCCCAGTCGGTTCGAAGGCTTTGGCCTGACCCCGATGGAGTCTGTGGCCCAGGGCATTCCAACCGTCGCATCTGACATCGCGCCGCACCGGCAGCACCTCCGTGATGCCGTGACCTACTTCGATCCCAATGACGAGGCGATGCTGATTCGGGCGGTCGAGACGGCCCTCTATCGGCCCGTCGCCGAGCCGAGTGCCCTGGCACACCTGACCATCGGTGCGGCGGCGGAACGCTTCGAACGCAGGCTGCGTCACATCCTGAACCCTCCCGCCGCCCGGTGACCGACCTCCTCCTGGCGCATGACTTTCCCCCGATCGGTGGTGGGATTGCGCGATGGATGACGGAACTGGCCCGCCGCTACCCGCCAGGTGAGCTCGTCGTCTCGACCGGTCACATGCCTGGTGCGAACGACACTTGGACTTCGGCAGTCGTCGATCGCGTTCCGGTCGCCTCGGCCCGGCTCAAGACGTTGCCCGGGCTCTGGGCCTGGCAACGGCGCGCGCGGGACCTGGCGCGTCGACATCAGGTGGGCTTCGTCTGGTGCGATACCGTCCGCCCCGCCGGCTACGTTGCGCGGGAAGCGCGGCGGCGAGAGCGGATCCCGTACGGGATCATGCTGCACGGTGGCGACCTGCTTCAACTGCAGGCCAAGTATCGGCGATCGCGGCTCAAGGCGCTGAGCGCCCGAGCCCTGCTCGGCGGGGCCACGGTCCTCGCTGCCAACAGCGCCTGGACGGCGGACCTTGCCGCTGCGGTGTTCGATGAACTTCGCCTTCCCGTCGAGGATCGCATTCGCGCGGTTCCGCTCGGCACCGATGTGGACCGCTTCCGCCCCGAAGCAGATCCGGGGCCGTTTCTGGCGCGGTACGGGCTTCCGACCGGTCGGTATCTCCTGACCGTTGCGCGCCTGGTGCCGCACAAGGGTATCGATTCCACTATCGAGGCGCTGGCGCTGCTCGGACCGGCATTCGCGGATGTACGCTATCTCGTGGTCGGTCGCGGTAGCGATGCCCCTCGACTCCACCAGCTGGCGCTCGCGAGAGGAGTGGCGGATCGAATCGTCTGGCTGGATCAGGTTGCCGATGACGAACTGCCTGCTGCCTACCGAGCGGCGACAGTCTACGCCGGGCTTTCCCGTGCCGAAGGACTCGATATCGAAGGGTTCGGCATTGCGCTGATGGATGCGGCGGCAGCGGCCATCCCGGTCGTCGCCGGCGCCAGCGGCGGCACGGCCGAGGCGGTGCGCCACGAGGAGACCGGCTTCCGAGTGCCACCTCAGGATCTCCCGGCGGCCGTCGCGGCGATCGGCCGCCTGCTCGATGATCCGGTCCTCGCGGCCCGCTTTGGAGCGGCCGGCCGCTCCTGGGCGGTATCAGAGCGGAACTGGGAGCGGACCGTGATGTTGTTGCGGGAACTTAGTCGGGCAGGGGCCAGCGCTGGTCGGCCGTGATGGCGCCCGTCGGACAGCCGCGGAGGATCCGGTCGTCGAGCGGGGACCACCAGTGTCGGGGCACCTTCACTTCGGCGCGACCGTTCGGTTTCCGGCGGAAGACATGAGGCTGGCGGGAGTAACAGACCCCGCAGGCAACGCAGGCGTCGTCGTCGATGGACAGCACCACCTCGCGCTGCGGGTGAATACCCGGGGGAAGGTCTTCCATGGCCTTGGGCAGGCTCTCCAGCGTGCTGTGGAGGGCGTGGAACCCCTCCGCGATCAGGTAGGGCGTCCGATTGAACGCGAACATCGGAATGCGCTCGATCCGGGGGCGTACGATCACGACCGGCGGATTACGCCAGGCACGCAGCAGCTCCGCAGCGAGGGTGTTCATGACCAGCTCGAGCCCCCGGGCGTAGGTCGACGCAAAGCCCTGGCGCTCGACCGCTCGGCGCTGCCCCCCGCTTCCGCCGACGTCGACGGCTATGATCGGCCCTGAGCAGAGCCCCAGGGAGGCTCGCACCGGCAGGTTCTCGACTACCGCGCCGTCGACGCAGACATGCCCGTTGATGGCTCGCGGGGGCAGGATGCCCGGAAGGGCGCAGGAGGCAAAGACGGCGTCCGCCACCTTCGCATCGGTGAGGCCCGGGAGCCCCCAGAGGAGCTGATTGCCGGTATTGAGGTCGACGGTATTGACGACCAGGCGCCGAGGCAGGTCGGTAAAGGTCCGGTCACCCACGAGCGAGGTTATCAGCGCGTCGAGTGGCTCAGCCCGGTACACCGCCGGCGATCGCATCCGCTTGAACGCCATGTCGAAGTGCGCGACCCGGAAGATGTCCGCGCGTTTCAGAGCCAGCGCCCGGTCTTCCATTTCGCGGACCGACATGCCGGTGGCCCATGCGCCGGCGATCAGAGCGCCGATGCTGCAACCGACCACCACCGAGGGTTCTAGCCCGCGTTCTTCCAGCGCGCGCAGGACGCCGACATGGGCCAGCCCCTTGAGCCCGCCGCCGCTCAGAACCAGACTGAATTGAGAATGGCTCGTCATACTAGGATATTATCGGCATCGTTCGTTCCTTCCTACCTGGACGGCATTGTGAGCTCTGACACTGCGCTGGCGGTGGCCGGCACCGCCAGCGGCGATTTCGACGTCGACGCGCTCCGCCGGGAGGAGTTTCCCTGGGCCGACCGCGTGGTCTACCTCGACCACGCCTCGATCGGACCCCTGCCCGAGCGAACCCGCCGGCGCCTCGACGATTACAACCGCGTTCGGGCCGAGGCGTACCGCCTGGCGGACGAGCACATGTTCGGCGTCTTCGGGCGGTCGCGGACGCTGGTGGCAGAACTGATCGGTGCCGCCCCCTCCGAGATTGCGCTTGCCACCAACACCAGTGCCGGGATCAACCTGGCCGCGCAGGCCATCCCGCTCGAGCCCGGCGACATTATTCTGGTGAGCCACGGTGAGTTCCCCGCCAATGTCTTTCCCTGGCGGGAGCAGTCGCGCCGCGGTGCCGTGCTCGAACTCGTTCCCCTGGGGCCGGACGGCTGGCCGGATGAGTCCCGGCTGCTGGCTCGGCTCGAAGACCCTCGGGTCAAGATCCTGGCCCTTTCCCTGGTGCAGTTCCATACTGGCTACCTTGCCGACATCGGCCGGCTGGGCGCGGCCGCGCGCGCGACGGGCACCTGGTTTGTGCTCGACGCCATTCAAGGCCTGGGGCAGGAACCGTTCGACGTTGCCCGGACCCCGGTCGATATTCTGGCCTGCGGTGCGCAGAAGTGGCTTCTCTCGCCCTGGGGCTCAGGCTTTACCTACATCCGGTCGGATCTGATCGAGCGGCTGGAGCCGACCACGGTAGGATGGACGGCGTTTCAAGGGACCGACGATTTTGGCACTCTGACGGGCTATCCCTCAGGCTGGCGACATGATGCCCGCCGGTTCGAAGTCATTACCCTGCCGTTCCAGGATTTCGCTGGAATGAACGCCTCGCTCGAGCTGCTGAGCGAGCTGGGCATCGATGCGATCGCCCGTCATCTGCGGCGCCTGACGCAGCCCCTGGTGGCCTGGGCACAAGGGCGCGGCGTCCGGCTCGCATCGCCCACCGGGGCTCAGGGTACGGGCATCGTGTCGCTGGCGCTCCCCGATGCCGCCAGAGTTCATGCGGAGCTCAAGGCTCGGGGTGTGGTCGTATCGCTTCGTGAAGGTTTGATTCGAGTGAGCCCCCACTGCTACAACACGGCCGACGAGGTCACCCGTCTGATCGAGTTGCTCGATCGGACGGTCTGAGACAAGGAGCCGGTGATGACGACACTGCAGGACACCCTGCTGGCAGGGTATCGGTTCGACGGACCGAGCGTACTGCTCGGTGCGCCGCTCGATGGGCAGCACGTTCTGCCTGAGCCCAAGGTGGCCATTCCGCTCGGGATGATGAACCGCCACGGCCTGATTGCCGGGGCCACCGGTACCGGCAAGACCAAGACGCTTCAGCTGATGGCCGAGCAGCTTTCGGCTCAGGGAGTGCCGGTCTTCGTTGCGGACCTCAAGGGCGACCTCTCCGGCCTCGCGGTGCCCGGTGATCCCAGCTCCCGAATCGACGAGCGGGCCGCGGCCGTCGGGGTGCCCTGGGTCCCGCGGGCCGCGCCGGTGGAACTGGTCAGCCTCACAGGCGCCAACGGCGTTCAGCTGCGGGCCACGGTCAGCGGATTCGGGCCTCTCTTGCTGAGCAAGGTGCTGGGGCTCAACGAAACCCAGGCCAGTGTCATGGCCATGGTCTTCAAGGCCTGCGATGACCAGGGCCTGCCGTTGCTCGATTTCGACGACCTGCGCGCCGTGCTGCGCTACCTGTCCAGTGACGATGGCAAGGCGGTGCGGGACGAGTACGGCGGCATGTCCGGCGCCACGGTTGGGGTGCTGCTGCGCAAGATGGTCGAGCTCGAGGGGCAGGGCGCTCAGCAGTTCTTCGGGGAGCCGGAGTTCGATGTGCGAGACCTGCTGCACGTCGATCGCAATGGCCAGGGGATCATCACCTGCCTGCAACTCGGCGACTGCCAGGACAAGCCGGCGCTCTTTTCGACGTTCATGATGTGGCTGCTGGCCGAGCTCTTTCAGAATCTGCCCGAAGCCGGCGACCTGCCCAAGCCCAAGCTGGTGTTCTTTTTCGACGAAGCCCACTTCCTCTTCCGGGATGCGTCCAAGGTGTTCCTGGCCCAGGTCGAACAGGTGGTCCGGATGATCCGCTCCAAGGGCGTCGGTGTCTTTTTCGTGACCCAGACCCCCAAGGACGTGCCGGATACCGTGCTTGCGCAGCTGTCAAATCGGGTCCAGCACGCGCTCAGGGCCCACACTCCCGACGACGAAGCCGCGCTCAGGGCGACCGTGCGGACCTTTCCGAAAACCGCCTTCTTCGATCTGCAAGCCACGCTGACGTCGCTCGGTATCGGTGAAGCAATCGTAACCGGTCTCGATCAGCGAGGAGTTCCGACACCGGTTGCCGCCACGCGACTGATTGCGCCTGCCTCCCGGATGGCGCCCCTGACGGCCGAGGAGTATCGCCGGGAACTCGAGGAGTCGGACCTGATGCGGGCGTACGGCACCGCAGTCAACCGCGAAAGTGCCTATGAAATGCTCGCCAAGCGCATGGCGGCGATCCCGGCGGAACCACCCAAGTCCAACGGCCCGTTCCGGGAGCCGGCATCCGCTCCGGCAGGCCGTAAGGCGGGGAAGGGATGGGCGGCGGCCATCGGCGGCGCCGTGGCGGGCGCGTTCACGACGACGGTGGCCCGCTCGCTCGGACGCGAACTGGTCCGCGGGGTCTTTGGCATGCTGGGAACCCGTCCGCCCAGCACAACGAAACGCCGCCGCTGAAGCGAAACCGGAGGCACGGCTCAACCCCGCGCCTCCGGTGCCTGCGGTGCTGAGGGGCTACTTCTTCGCGACCTCTTCCTCCTTGAGCACCTTCTTGGCAAACCAGAAGACGAGGAACGCCACGATCAGGAAGTCGAGCAGGGCCCCGGCAAAAGCGCCGAGTTTGATCAGTGATGCCTCATTCCCTTCGACCAGCCGAAACCCTGCCTCACGCCAGTCGCCCCCAGGTACGAGCAGGCCGACTATCGGCATGATGATGCCATCTACCAGCGCACTCACCACCGCACCAACCTTGCCGCCGATAATGACACCGAGGGCCAGGCCGATAACGCCGTACTTCTTCATGAACGCCATGAACTCGCTACCCATGGTTCGCTCCGCAATGATTTAAGTGGTGAATCTGGCAGGAGGCCGCGTCGCGGTCCTGAGGCGGGACCGCGAGCGCGAATGTACCGCAGACCCGGTGGGTCTACAAGAGGCTAGCACACCACAGGAGTCCCCCCGGCTCTGCCGGGGAGGCACCCGAAGTTTGACAGTTCCGGGAGTATGAAGGAAGCGATCCATCGACGAAACTCCGGGCGTGAGCCACCAAGCACACGACCTAAGGAGAAACGCCGATGGACCGTTACGAGAGCTTAAGCCACTCGCAGTGGGAGTGCAAATACCACGTGATCTTCATCCCGAAGCGGCGCCGCAAGGTGCTCTACGGGAGCCTGCGCCGGCACTTGGGGGATCTTTTCCGGCAGTTGGCGAGTCAGCGGGAGAGTCGGATCGAGGAGGGGCACCTCCGGCCGGACCATGTTCACATGCTGATTTCGATTCCCCCGAAGTACGCCGTCGCGCAGGTGGTGGGGTATCTGAAGGAGAAGAGCGCGATTCATCTGGCCCGGGTCTATGGCGGCCGGAAGCAGAACTTCGTTGGCCAGCACTTCTGGGCGCGGGGGTACTTCGTCTCGACCGTGGGGCGGGACGAGGCCGTGATTCGGGACTACATTCGGCGCCAGGATGAGGAAGATCATCGCCTCGAGCAGACGCACCTCTGGCGGAGCTGATCGCCACCTACTGGTGGCTCACACCCGTGGGGGCGCCTTCGCGCCCCCACCCAGCCGCTTTGAGCGGCTCAACACCTAATGCCCCCGGCTTTGCCGGGGGATACTTACCCTGACGTCCAGGAAGGCGTAGGACCGCCGCCCTTTCTGCAGCGCCACGTACCGTCCGGCCAGCAGGTCGTCAACGCCGAGGGTCCGGTCCGCACTGGCGATCTTGGCGCCGTTGACCGAGAACCCCTGGCCCTGGATGCCGCGCCGGGCTTCAGCCTTGGACGCCGCCAGGCCGGTCTCGACCAGCGCATCGACCACGCCGATGCCGCCGGCCAGACGGTCCCGAGTCACGGCCACCGTCGGCACCTCTCCGGCAACGACATCGAGCGTCGGCAGGTCGGCGCCAACCAGCGGCGTCCCGCCGAACAGGACTTCGCTTGCTGCGATGACCCGGTCGGTCGTGTCCGCACCATGAACGCGACTGGTTACGTCCCGCGCCAGAAACCGCTGGGCCGTCCGCCTGCCCGGGTCGACAGCGTGCTCGGCAAGAACAGAAGCGATTTCTTCGAGCGGCACCACGGTAAAGGTCCGCAGCAGGCGGTCCACGTCGGCGTCTTCGGCGTTGAGCCAGAACTGATAGAACTTGTATGGGGAGGTCTTGGCCGGGTCGAGCCAGACGTTGCCCCCTTCGCTCTTGCCGAACTTGGCACCGCTTGCCGTCGTCAGCAGCGGCAGCACCAGGCCATGCGCGTCGGTGCTTTCCTTGCGGCCAATCAGCTCGACGCCGGCCGTGATATTACCCCACTGGTCGCTGCCCCCCATCTGCAACGCGCAACCCGTGGTCCGGTGCAGATGCCAGAAGTCGTAGGCCTGGATCAGCATGTAGGTGAACTCGGTAAAGGAAATCCCCGCCTCCAGGCGGCTCTTGACCGAGTCCTTCTGCAACATGTAGTTGATCGTGAAGTGCTTGCCCGCATCTCGCAGAAAGACGAGCAGCGGCAGCTCAGCGAGCCAGTCGGCGTTGTTGAGCAGCCGGGCGCCCGTCGTGTCGTCGAAGTCGAGGAACTTCTCCAACTGCTTCCCGATGGCCGCGGCATTGGCCCGAACCTGGTCGAGCGAGAGCATCGGGCGCTCGCTCCGCTTTCCGCTCGGGTCGCCTACCATCCCGGTTCCGCCGCCCACCAGCGCAATCGGACGGCCGCCCAGCCGCTGAAGCCAAACCAGTCCCATGACCGGAACCAGGTTGCCGACGTGCAGCGAGTCCGCAGTCGGATCGAACCCGACGTACCCGGTCACCGGGCCCTGAGCAAGACGTGCCTCCAGGCCGGGGGTGACGTCGTGGAGCAGCCCCCGGGCCCGCAAGGTAGTGACGAGATTCGACATAGGGTCGGCAAACTAGCTGGCGGGCGAGAACGGCGGAAGCGGTTCGTTCCCCCGGTCCGGCTGTCCGATTAGCTTCTCGGTATGGCTCGACGGTCGTTCAAGGGACTCTTCGGCTGGTGGAAAACACCCAAAATCCGGTTCCGGGTGCTCCTGACCATCGGCGCACTCGGTGTCTTCGGAGTTGCCCTCCTCGTCGGCGCCTGGTTCAACGTCTGCGGTCCGGTCGATTCCTGCCCCTCGATTGCCAGCCTCGAAAGCTACGACCCGGACCAGGCCTCGAAAGTATATGCCGCCGACGGGCGACTGGTGACCGATTTTGGTCTCCAGCGCCGGACGGTGGTGCCGCTCGAGCAGATGTCGCCAGCGGTCATCGCAGCGTTCCTGAGCACGGAAGATCGTCGCTTCTACCAGCACGGCGGGATCGACTGGGTTCGCATTCCCGGCTCGATCAAGGCCGTTCTGAGCGGACGGCGTCTCCAGGGTTTCTCGACGATAACGATGCAACTCGGCGGCAATCTCTGGCCCGAGATGATCGACCGAACCCAGCGCTCCGGGTTTCTCGGTCTGACCCGTAAGCTGCGCGAGATGCGCGTCGCGATGGACATCGAGCGCCGCTACCCGAAGCAGAAGATCCTCGAGCTGTACCTCAATCAGATCAATCTGGGCAACGGGGCCTACGGCGTCGAGGCCGCCTCGCTGCGGTACTTCGGCAAGTCGGCCCGCCAGCTCAACGTGGCCGAGGCCGCGTCGCTTGCCGCGATTCCCAAGGGTCCCACCCGCTACAACCCTCGGCGCAATCCGTCGCTCAACGTGCAACGGCGGAACCTGATCATCAACCTGCTCCGCGACCAGTCGAAGCTGTCGCGCGAATCGGCCGAGGCGTGGAAGGCCTATCCGCTGGCGCTGTCGTCGCGGTCGGACTTTACCGGTGTGGGCGACTACTTCGTCGAGTACGCCCGCCAGCTCCTGCAGGCCCGTTTCGGTGGCGATCTCTATCGCTCCGGCCTGCGAGTCTACACCACGCTCGACCTCGATATGCAGCAGGCGGCGGAACGCGCTCTCGAAGCGCAGCTGGCCAAGATCGAGTCCGGCACCGAGTACGGCCGATTCCGCCATCAGACCTTCCGAGACTATCTCGACCAGCGCGACGGCGATGCCGACGAGGCCAGCCAAGGGCCGTTTTCGCCCTATCTCCAGGGCGCGATCGTCACTGTCGAAGTCAAGACGGGGTATATCCGCGCCCTGGTGGGCGGTCGCGATTTCGGCGACTCGAAGTACAACCGCGCGACTCAGGCCGAGCGCCAGGCGGGCTCGACCTTCAAACCGTTTGTCTACGCAGCTGCCGTCCGTGCGGGCTACCGGATGAGCGATATCTACGAAGACTCGCCGGTCGAGGTCGAGATTCCCGATCAGCCTGCCTGGGCGCCCAAGAACTACGATCTCAAGTTCCGGGGGCCGCTCAGCATGCGCGAGGCGCTCTACGACTCGCGCAACACCGTGGCCGTCAAGGTCGGTCTCGACGTCGGGATCGAGGCGGTGATTCGTGAGGCGGCCATGACCGGAATCGTGCGGCGGATCCCCCGGGTGCCCTCGATTTTCATCGGCGCCTCGGAGGTGACACCGCTCGAGATCACGTCCGCCTTCGGAACCTTTGCCAACATGGGCGTTCGGGTACCGCCCACCGCCATTACCCGGGTCGAAGATGCCAACGGCAACATCCTCTGGCAGCCGGAGACCAAACAGGCTCGGGTCATGGAGCCGGAGCAGGCCTGGCTCGTGCTCGATGGCCTGCGCGACGTGGTACGCAAGGGCACCGCAGCGGGCATGATGCCCCGGGTCGGAATCAGCTTGCCCGCCGGCGGAAAAACCGGCACCACCAACGACGGCATGGACGTCTGGTTCATCGGGTTTACCCCCGATCTCGTTACCGGCGTCTGGATGGGCTTCGACAAGAAGCAGGTCATCATGTCCAACGCGCAGGGCGGTCGCCTCGCAGCGCCTGCATGGGCCCTGATGATGAAGGAAGTCTACGAGCGGCGTCGTGCCCCGACGCCGTGGCAGATGCCGGAAGGCGTGGTCACCATGAGCATCGACCGTTCGACCGGCTATCTCGCGACCCCCATGTGCCCCGCGAGGTCGGTTGGTCCGGAGTTCTATGCTCCGGGCACCGAGCCGACCGAGCGCTGTCCCATCCACGGCGGTACGCGTCCGCCGCAGGTCGATCCGGACAACAGTCATTGAGCCTGCCATCGGGGCCGCCCGTGCGTCTGACGGCGGACTGGCTCGTCACCCTGACCGGCCCGCCAGTGGCCGGGGCCGCGGTGCTTCTCGACAGCGGCGGTCGGATTGCCGCGCTGGGTCCGAGCGCTACCGTTCCGGCCCCGCCCGGCATCCCGGAACTGAGGTTCCCGGGCACGGCCCTGATCCCGGGGCTCGTCAACGCCCATACCCACCTGGAACTGACCGGCCTCGGTGGACAGGTCGAGGAAGACGACTTTACCCGGTGGATCCGCGGGGTGCGCGAACTCAAAGCGAGTCTGTCGCCCGAGTGGTTTCAGTCTGCGGCCCGTCAGGGCGTTCGCGATGCCTTTGCCGCTGGCATCACCATGGTGCTCGACACCGGTGACTCCGGCGCCGTGCTGCCCGCGCTGGCTGAGCTGGGCGGCGCGGGCATCGCATACCAGGAGGTCTTCGGTCCGGATCCGGCGCAGTGCGAAGCCAGTCTGGCCGGGCTCCGGGCCGCGCTCGATCGTCAGCGCGCCTATTGCTCGGATCGAGTTCGGCTGGGTGTGTCGCCCCACGCGCCCTATACGGTGAGCGGACCACTCTATCGCGCAGTTGCCGAGCTTGCGTTGCAAGAGGCGCTGCCGATTGCCGTTCATCTGGCCGAATCGCCCGCCGAAAGCCGGTTCGTCGCCGAGGATGAGGGTCCCTTTGCCGATGCCTGGCGGCTTCGGGGCATCCCGCCGCTTGCTCTGCATGGGGCGCTGCCGGTCGCGGCCCGGCGCTCGCCGGTGGCCTGGCTCGATGCGCACGGGGTGCTGGGGCCGACCACGCTCTGCATTCACACGATCCAGCTCGACGACGCCGATCGCGAGGTGCTGGCCGCGCGACAGGCGGGCATCGCCCACTGTCCTGTTTCCAACCGTCGGCACGGGCATGGCGACGCGGCCAGTGCCGCCCTGGTCGCCTGCGGGCTCAGGGTGGGCGTCGGGACCGATTCCGTGGTGAGTGTCGGGGCGCTCGACATGTTCGCCGAGTTGCGGGCCGCCCGCCTTCTGCTCGGGACCTCGGCTCGGGAAACGCTCCGGCATGGTACGATGACCGGGGCCGAACTCGCCGGGATGGCTGCCGATCGCGGGGCGCTCACCCCCGGGCGCTTCGGCGATGTTGCGGCCGTCAGGCTTTCGGAAGCGGGAGACCCTGATTTAGTTGAAGAGTTGGTCCTGGCGGCTGAAGCAAAATCGGTCGTGGCAACCTTTGCCTCGGGCGTAATGGTTCACCGGGCGCTTTGAACCGGTGGTACCGCCCTGCGGCAGACCACGCCCGGACAGACTTGATTCGAGCCAGGGTTTCTTCCTAGCTTGGTAGGATACCCTTTTCGCGGAGTGAGTGGTGCGGTGCCTCGCGCTCAACGCATCTTTTGAACCCCTGACGATGGTCCCGCTTCGGCGGGCCCTGCGCCTGGTGATCGACGGCAAAGCCGAGATCGTCGAGGCGGAGCATGGGGAAGAGATGCGGAGCGCGCGGCTCGCACTTCCTAAACCGGCAATCATCCGGCTGGTCAAGTTCGTGCATGTTCCCCGGAAGTTCCGCCGCCAGGTTACCAATACGTTCCTCTTCGCGCGCGACGATTATGCCTGTCAGTACTGCAGCCGAACGCAGGGCGAGTTGCGTCCGCGCGAATGCCTGACCCGCGATCACCTGATTCCGATTTCACGGGGTGGCGGGAACGAGTGGCACAACGTGGTGACCGCCTGCAGCACCTGCAACACCAGGAAAGGCAACCGGTTGCCCGACGAGTGCGGGATGCACCCGATGCACGAGCCGATGGAGCCGCACTTCGTCCACCTGGCGTGGGCTGTGCGGCGCCTCACGGCGACCCAGGCGAAGTATATCCGCCTCTTCTACGGAGCCGACGCGCTGCGCGCGTTGGCGGGGTAGATCGCATCACGCAATGTGCGGCCTGACCGGCTTTTTCACGACACGCCCCCGAACCGATCAGAGCCTGACGACTGACGTGTCCGCGATGATGGTACCGATCCATCATCGCGGTCCGGACGACAGCGGCAACTTCGTCGATGCCGAATCCGGCATCGCGATCGGGTTCCGCCGCCTTTCGATCATCGACTTGTCGCCGCTCGGCCACCAGCCGATGACCTCCGCGTCGGGGCGCTATGTCCTGGCCTTCAACGGCGAGATCTACAACTACGCCGCGCTGCGTGAGGAACTGGCCGCCCGAGGTGCGACGTTCCGCGGGCATTCGGATACTGAAGTCATCCTTGCCGCCTTCGAGGCGTGGGGCGTTCGGGCCGCGCTGCCGCGCTTCGTGGGCATGTTTGCGATGTCGCTCTGGGACCGGCGTGAGCGGGAGCTCAACCTGATCCGCGATCGGCTCGGCAAGAAGCCGCTCTTCGTGTACGCGGAACCCGGGTACATCGCCTGGGGGTCGGAGCTCAAAGCGCTGGTCGCCGGCCCGTCCTTCGATCGGTCGATCGACCCGGCGGCCGTGGTCGAGTACCTGCGCTACCTCTACGTACCGGCGCCGCGGTCGATTTACCGCCGGGTTCGCAAGCTCGAGCCCGGAGCGCTTGTCACGATTCGGGATCCTGATCAGCCTTTGCCCATTTCCGACCGGTACTGGTCGCTCGAGGCGGTGGCCGAAGCGGGCGAGGCGCAGCCCTTCCGGGGATCCGATGCCGAGGCGGTCGATCGGCTCGAAGCGCTGCTGGCCGATGCGGTCAAGCTTCGGCTCTATGCCGACGTGCCGTTAGGCGCACTGCTGTCTGGCGGGATCGATTCGTCGACCGTGGTCGCGCTGATGCAGGAGCAGATGTCGCGCCCGGTCAAGACCTATACCATCGGCTTCGAAGAAAAGGCCTACGACGAGCTTCATCACGCCGAGGCCGTCGCGAAACATCTGGGCACCGATCAGACCTCGCTGCGTCTGACCGGGACCGATGCGCTGGATCTGATACCGCGGCTGGCCGATTGGTTCGATGAGCCGCTGGCCGATCCCTCGCAGCTGCCGACCTTTCTGGTCTGCCAGCTGGCCAGGCGTGACGTGACCGTGGCGCTCTCCGGCGATGGCGGTGACGAGCTGTTTGCCGGATACAACCGCTATCGGTTCGGGCGCCGGCTTCTCAACGCGGTCGAGTACGTTCCGCGCACGTTGCGGCGTCCGGTGGGCAGCCTGCTCCGGCTGATGGGTCGCTCCGGCGGTGACCTGCGCTCGCGCTCCGGCAAGCTGCGCAAGCTGGGCGAGTTCCTCTCGGCGCCGTCCGAGGGGTATGCCTATCGGAGCCTGCTGTCGGCGTGGCAGGAGCCGGGGGAGTTGGTTCCTGGCGTGGTCGAGGAGCCGGGGCTGTTCGTCGAGAAGATGGAGCGGCAGCGTCCCTACACGCTGCTGGCGCGGATGATGCTGGCCGATCAGCGCAGCTACCTGCCTGACGATCTGCTGGCCAAGGTCGATCGCGTCAGCATGGCGGTCAGTCTCGAGGCCCGGGCGCCGATTCTCGACCATCGTGTGGCCGAGTTTGCCTGGACTCTGCCGGATTCGATGCGAATCCGCGGCGATCAGACCAAGTGGATATTGCGGCAGGTGTTGTACCGGAAGGTGCCCCAGGCACTGGTCGATCGCCCCAAGATGGGATTCTCGGTACCCATCTCGGCCTGGCTGCGTGGTCCGCTGCGGTCGTGGGGCAATGATCTGCTTGGATCTGCCGGGCTCGGCGCGGTGGACCTGCTCGACGCGGGTCGTTGTCGGGAAGCCTGGAGCCGCCTCCAGGCCGGTGAAGAGCACCGCAGCCTTGCCCTCTGGTCCCTTCTGGTCTTCCTCGATTGGCACGGCAGGTGGGCTCGGGCCTGACCCGGGTCAGAAGGCGTCGTCGTCCTCGTCGTCATCATCGTCATGCTGAACCTGAAACTGCTCGCTGCGCGCCTGCAGCACCTGGCTCGGCAGCCCGGCCAGCCGGAGCAGGAAGCGTCGGATGCCCCGTCCCACCGTGGTGCCCTGCTCGGGGACGTCGAGCGTCGGGTCGCCTGCCAGGAACCGCTCGAGCTGGTCGATGTCGCGGTCCGACAGCGCCGTAATTCGGGCCGACACCGTGTAGTAGAACCGACCGTCTCGCCGTGGGTAGATCGCGATTCGCTGGGGCAGGTTGAGGTAGCGGTCGGCCGCATCGCGTAACGCAAACCGGGACGGCCGCAGTCGACGGTTGGCGACCACGAACGTGACCGTGTACTCCTCCTGCAGCGGCTCCTTGGTCACGATCGTCTGCCAGCTCGTCTCGCTCGCCAGTTCGTCGATCCATCCTTCCCGCGATCGCCAGGTCTGCATCGTGTACGACACGATCAGCGGCAGCGATTTCTCCAGCGCTTCCTTCCATCGTTCGTCGACCAGCAGATTGCGGAGGTAGACGATCGGCATCCGCGCCCCGTTGCTCTGGAGCGTCGAGTCGAGCGCCATCGAGAGGGACACCGTGGTCCGGGAGCCGGTTTCCTGAGCCTGCGCAGCCGCGATCTGGGCTGCCAGGAGGGCCAGAGCGAGGAGCCAGCGTCGCATCAGAAACGCCGCTCGAGGCGCAGGATGAACCGGAACTTGTCGTCCACGGCAAGCGGCTTGGCGAGATAGACCGCGAGCCCGCCGGCGTCGATTCCGACCCCGATGTCCGCGTCCCACTCGTTGAAGCGTGGGATCCGATTGTTGGGCACTCGGCCCGGTCCCTCACCCGTCAGCCATGCCTTGCCGACATTGCCGAGCAGGACCAGGTCGGCCTGCTGGATGCCGAGCAACTGTTGAAGCATGGCTAGATCCGCGTTGCGCAGCCTGAGCGGTAGCGGGAGAGGCAGGTTGCGGCGGACCTCGAGCTGGAAGGCCAGCGACCGATCGCAGAGTGCGGCCTGGGTGGGGTCGACGTATCCTGGCGGGGCGCAGTTCTGCGACCGGAATCCGAATCCGGGCAGGATGTCAGGTCCGCCCAGGGAGACTCGACGCTGGATCGGCAGCGGATCGCCATCGACCCAGCCGGCACCCACGAGACGGGCGTTGACCCGGCTCTTGGGATCGAATCGGGCGTAGCGCCGGATATCGAACGCCAGCTTCGCGAAATGATAGCGTCCCGGGAGGATCGGCGGCCGGATCGCGGTGGGCAGCGACACCGGCGAGGCATCGTCTGTCCGACTGTCTTCATACGTGGCCGTTACCAGCCATCCGTTGGTGGGGTCCGCAGGATCATTGCGACTGTCGTACCTCAGCCCCAGCCGGTGGGTCAGATAGCGGCCGTCGTCAACCAGGGGATTGGGTCGCCAGGTGTCGCGATTACGGAAGACCGAGACCGGATCGCTCGCCGGGACAGACCGCTCGAGGTCGCTCCGAAGTCCGTAGCTCAGCTGCAGGCGCGGTACGGGCTCGACGGTCAGATAGCCCTCGGCGCCGCGGGTCTCGAAATGGTCGCGGTAGTCGCGCTGGAGCATGAAGGCTGACCACCCCGATTCGCCCCGGGTCAGCGGCTGCTGCTCGATCGGCACGATTTCCCGAGAGGCGCGCCCACCGATCCGCAGCCAGCGTCTGTCGGTTCCGATCTGCCACTCGGTGGTGATTCGGAATCCGATGTTGTCGCGCAGCTTGGTGCGATCCGTCGCGGGGCGGAAGATGCCGCGGACATCGAGCTCGACGTCGAGCCCGGGGCCGCCCTCGCTGCGGAAGGTCGGTCCGAAGATGATTGGGAGGCCTTCGACTCGGTTGTAGGTCTTGCCGGTTTCGAGGGTCAGTCGGGTGTTGAGCGCGCCGGTCTGGAACTCGGTGTGCGCCGCCGCCAGCTCTCCGAGTGGACGGCGGCGCTCGCGCAGGACCAGGAGGCCATTGGGCATCCGGTACACTGCGGCCAGCGCATCGTGGGTCTTCTGATCGCCGTCGAGCCGGCCGCCGTCGCGAACGTAGATCCGCCCGCCGACGACGAGGACCGATCCGCGCACCACCCCGCCGGGTCCGATGACCAGGTCGCCGTTGATGACGGTGACTGGACCGTCGATTCGGCCGAGCACCCGAAGCGTGCCCCGGTACATCGCGATACGCCCCTCCATGCGGGCGCCGGCTGGAAGGGTAAAGCTGCTGGCCAGGCGTGTGGTGGTGCTGTCGTTGTAGGCGTTGATCAGTTGCTGCACCAGTTCGGGTGGCAATGCGCCCTCGGTCGGCTCGTCGACCGCATCCGGGTGAATCACCACCACGCTATCCTGGGCCAGCGCGGCGCGCGCCGGTCCGATCAGACCCAGCAGCAACGTGCTGATGCGGAGCCAGCCTAGTCGGGCGGTCATGACAGCCCCAGCCGCTTCATCCGGCGGTAGAGATTGGCCCGGTCGGTCTGCAGCGCGCGGGCAGCCTCCGCCACGTTGCCGGAGGCTCGGGACAGCGCGTCCTGGACCAGGGCGCGCTCATAGTCATCGAGCAGGTTGGACAGCGAGCGCCCCTGGTGGTCGCTGGGCAGGCCGAAGCTGTGGTCCTGTCCGGTGTGCCCCTCGACTTTCGGCGCCGACCGTGGCAAGACCTGGCGGACCGAGGCCGAGTCGATCTCCGAGCCGCCGATGATGGACAGACGTTCGACCACATTGGCGAGTTCACGGATGTTGCCGGGCCAGTGGTACGAGCTCAGCAGAGCCAGTGCGTCGCCTGTAAACGTCGGTGCCTGGTGGCCGCGCAGTCGATCCGCCAGATAGCGGACGAGATCCGGCAGGTCGTCGATCCGATGGCGGAGCGGTGGCAGCTCGATCGGGAAGACGTTGAGCCTGAAGAACAGGTCCTCGCGAAAGGTGCCCGCGGCCACGGCTTCGTCGAGGCGCTGATTCGTGGCCGAAACGATGCGCACATCGACACGCTTGGCACGCTCGGCGCCGAGTCGCTGAATTTCCCCGGTTTCGAGGACCCGGAGCAACTTGGCCTGCGCTTCGAGATTGAGGTCGCCCACCTCGTCCAGGAACAGGGTGCCCCCGTCGGCCATTTCGAACCGCCCCATCCGACGGTCCACGGCGCCGGTAAAGGCGCCTCGCTCGTGACCGAACATCTCGCTCTCGACGAGATCGCGCGGAATCGCGGCGCAGTTGACCGAGATGATGGCGCGTCCGGCGCGGCGGCTCGCGGTATGGATGGCATTGGCCACGAGTTCCTTGCCGGTTCCCGATTCGCCGAGGATCAGGACGCGCGCTTCGGTCGGCGCCACCTGATTCACGGCCGCACGAACACGCTGCATCTCCGCCGTGGTTCCGATCAGCTCGGCCCGGGTGCGCGACAGCTGCGACTTGAGCACCCGGTTCTCGGCCTGGGTCCGGGTCAGCTCCAGGGCGGAGCGCAGGGTTACCAGCACCGCTTCGGGTGTGAGGGGCTTTTCCAGGAACTGAAAGGCGCCGTGCTTGATGGCCCGGACCGCATCGGTCAGCTGCGCTTTCCCGCTCATCATGATGACTGGCGTCGCAGGATCGCGCTCCCGGATGGCCGCCAGCGTTTCGATGCCGTCGGGGCCGGGCGGCATCATCAGGTCGAGCAGGATGGCGTCGGGGCGGACCTCCTCCAGCGTCAGCAGCGCCGCGTTGCCGTTCGGAGCTTCGGCCACCTCGAATCCCTCGGCCTTGAGCAGCGCACCAAGCATGCGCCTGATGTTGGCCTCGTCATCGACGATCAGAATGCGTGTCGTCATCGCCAGTTCCTTCGCCGGTCGGCCACCCGGCGTTCTACGAATGGTCGGTCAGTTGGCCGGGCCCGGGCGCTCTCCGAGGTCAGCGGCAGCCAGATCACCATCGTGGCCCCTCCGCCCTCGGTTTCTCCGACCTCGATGGTGCCCTGGTGGAGGTCAACCGCCTGCTTGACGATGGCCAGGCCAAGCCCGGTGCCGTCAGCCTTGTCCGTGAAATAGGGCTCGAAGATCCGGCTCCGCTTCTCAGCGGCAATGCCGGGACCCTGGTCTGCAATAGACACGCGAACCCCGCCGTCCCATGGACGGACCGTCACGTCGATCCGTCCCTCACCCTGCATGGCTTCCGATGCATTCCGCAGCAGGTTGGCCAGCGCGCGGCGGAGCGAATCGTAATGGCCGGTCACGTGAGGTGCGGCGGCGTCGACCCAGAGGTGGCCTTTGACGCCCTGCGGCAGCGAGGTGCGCAGCAGCTCGCTCAGCAATTCGCCCAAGTCGACGTCGGCGGGCGGGCCTTCGGGAAGCCGGCCCAGATTGGCAAAATCCCGGGCCAGCTGCTCCAGGCGAGTCGACTCCGCCCGAAGCACCTCGAGCGCCTCTTCCTGGTCCTTCGTGGCGGTTCGACCCAGTGAGGACACGGCAAAGCGAATCGGGGTCAGGGGATTCTTCATCTCGTGCGCCACTCGGCGGGCGACTTCCCGAAAGGCCCGCAGGCGTTCAGACTCGAGTTCGGCCCGGCGGGCCTTCGACAACCCGTCCGCCATGTCGCGAAGCGCGGTGCGGAGGGCGGCGAACTCAGGCGCACCGCCTTTGGGAGGATCGGGCGGCAGCGGTTCCTGGCGTTGAATCCGGCCGGCCCACCCGACCAGGTTGTCGATCGGCTGGCTGAGTTGCCGAGCCAGGTTGTGGCCGAGAAAGACGGCAAGCACCACGAGAATGGAGCCGAGCACGACCAGTACGATAGCCAGCCCTCGGGTCAGGCGGCTCTGGTAAAACTCGGCCCGCTGAGACAGGGCGATCTGCCGGCTCAGGACGTCGCGATGCGCCTGCAAAGCCTGGTGTTCGGCGGGAGTGAGCCGGGTGGAATCGAGCGCGGCAAATAGGTCGCGCCCCGATTGCCGCAGCGGCTGGATCACGATCTGCGCCGGGGCGCCCGGGTTACTCGTGAGCGAGGAATACGCCCAACCAAGCAGGGCAAATGCCGACGGCGCTCCGAGAAGGAGCAGCACGAGGGAAACCCGGCTTCGGAAGGTCAGGGCGCGCATGAGAGAGGTATTCTAACCCTCGATCAGCGGGTACGGACGGGGGGAGGAGATGCTGTGCTGAGGCATGCGGTCTGTTGCGTTGACGCAACGATGGCCTGAAGCTACTGTGCGTTGAGTGTGCAACAGCCCGTTCGCTCCTGTGGCATTGCTTCTGCAGTTAACTATGCCTCTCTAGGGCAATGCCATTGTCCGGAACGAGTACCAGACATCTCTTAGGAACGCTATGTCTCTGCCCCAGCGCTGGAAAATCGTTCGGGTCTGGATCGCGGTCTGCTTGGCCACGGCCGGGGTGTCGGGTCCCCTTGCCGCCCAGAGCCTGACCTCGGGATCGTTGCAGGGGGTCGTAGTCGGAGTTGATGGTGGTCCGCTCGACGGAGCCCAGGTCACGATCGAGACGGCCACCGGCGGGGCGGTCGGCTCCTTCCAGACGGGATTTTCCGGAACCTTCGGAATCAACCTCCTCGCCGCCGGAGAGTACCGCGTCCTGGTGGAGCAGGCCGGCTACCAGCCGGTGCGGCGGATCGGGATCGTGGTCGCTCCGGGCCAGCAGACCTCGATCAGCGTCGTGCTCGAACGTCGGCCGCCCCCGATTCTGGCGGTAGAAGAGCAGGTCGAGAGGGCCTCTCCCTCCGGGATGGCTCGTGCCCGCTTGGTCAGTCGGATCGAGTTGACGAGCCACGAGGCGCGACGGGACCTGTCCGACGTGGCATCCGGCCTGAGCGAGTTCGTCGCTCCGGTCGATGGCCGCGCAGGCCTCGCCCTGTCGGCGGGCGGTTTGCCCGGCTGGCGGAGTCGACTGATCGTGGATGGGGTGCCCGAGACCCTGCTGTCGCATCCTGGATTTCCGGACCAGCCGGCCCTGACTCCGATCTTTGCGCGCGACGGGCTCGACCAGGTGTCCGTGCTCGGCGCGCCCGTAGACCTCGAGTGGCGGGGCGGCTTGGGAACCACGATTGCTGCGCAAACGCGGCGGGGCGGCAACCGCTTGCTCTTTCAGCCGTATCTCAGTGCGAGCTCCGGTGCGCTGGGTGCTCGGCCGCTCGACAACCCGGCGGACAGCACCGCATTGTCGCTCCGCGGGGGCGTCTTCCTGAGCGGGCCGATCGTTACGGACACCGCGTCCTTTGCGCTCCGCTTCGATTTCCAGTCGGTCGAAACGCCGAGTTCGTACGCGTGGGCGCAGGACGCCGCGACCTATCGTGGCCAGGCCGTTTCGCTGCGCGAGGTGCTCCCCGCCATTGCGGCGGATTCGTTCGGTACGCAGATCGGTTCGCTCGTCGCGCCCCCTGTTCGTCGCTGGCGCGGCGGCAGCGGATCGGGTCGGGTCGACTGGCGGCTGGGCGCGGCACATGAGGTGGCGGTGCGGGCAGGCTTGGCCGTTTGGAAGGAGGAGGCCGGCCTGCTGGGCAGCGAGCTGGTGTCCGGAGCCGGCAGCGAACTTTCTGCCCGCGACGCCTCGGCGGCGTTGACCGTGACCAGTCGGGGCACTCTGATCTCGAACGAACTTCGCGTCGGGTTTGGCCTGGCGCGGCGCGAGTACGGCGGGACCGCGGTTCCGTCCACGACGGTCGTCGGCAGCGGCGCAGCCTTCGGTCGTTCCCTGGGCCTCCCGGCCCTCTTCGACCAGAAGACCTTCGATATCTCGAACGCGGTCCAGCTGCGCGCGGGCGTCCACCAGATCAAGGTCGGTGGCAGCGCGAGTCTGATCGACTACCGCCAGGATTACCGTTACGGAGCGAGCGGAGCGTTCCTCTTCGGATCAGTGGACGGCTTCGGCGCTGGGCAGGGCGTCTTCTCACAGGTCGTGGGTCCCGCCGAGGCGGCGAGCTTCACGACGGCGCAGCTCGGAGCATTCCTGCAGGACACCTGGTCCGTGTCGCCGAGCCTCTCCATTCTGTTGGGAACTCGGATCGACTACTTCACGCTTCCGACCGACAAGGTCAATACCAACCCGGTGTGGGAAGCGATCACTGTAGCACGCGAGGAAGTCTACCAGAACAGCGTCAACATTTCGCCGCGGCTCGGCTTCGTTTGGCAGAACGCGGGCGACTGGGTCGTGCGAGGCGGCGCTGGCTATTCCTTCGCGCCCCTCGATCGGTTTGCCTTTGCCGAGTCGATTCTCTTCGATCGCGAGGTCATGGTGCATCGCGGGGTCGGCGGATTCGATGCCTGGCCGGCGCTTCCGGGTCTGAGCGCGGCGCCGATTGCCGGAGAGCGCCTGACCCTGCTCAACACCACGATCCGTGCGCCGCGAACCGCTAAGCTCGATTTCGGAATCAGCCGGAGCCTGGGCGACGCCACGTTGCACCTCTCCGGTGCCTATCACCACACCGATTACCTGCTGCGCCGCGAGGATCTCAATCGGCTGGCTGCGCCGGTGGCGGCTACGCAGGAAGGCCGCCCGGTTTATGGCTCACTGGTCAAGCTCGGCGGACTCGTCGCCGCGGTTCCCGAAGGCAACCGTCGCTTTACGGGCTTCGATCTCGTCAGCGGGCTTTCGCCGACCGGATACGCCACCTACTACGAGTTCGCGGCAAGGCTCGAGCAGCGGCTGAGCGGTCGGGTCGCCTTGATAGCCTCGTACACCTACTCCAAGACTGAAGACAATCTGATCGGGTCGCGGTCGGCTGATCCGACCGATCAGTTGAACCCGTTTCCCGATGGGCTGAATGGCGTCGACTGGGCCAAGGGACGATCGGACTTCGACGTGCCGCATCGGGGGACCGCACTCCTCCGAATCTCGACGGGCGGTCGATCGCCTTTGACACTCTCGGGTCGCTACCGGGTTCGCTCGGGACTGCCGTTCACGCCGGGATTCCGGCCCGGGGTCGACGTCAATGCGGACGGATCAGGCAACAACGATCCGGCCCACCTCGGTACAGCGGTCGCCGGTGTGGACGCCGCGCTGCGGAATGCCGGTTGCGAGGGTGGTGCAACCGGAGGCTTCGCGGTTCGGAACAGCTGCCGGGAAACGCTGCATCAGGCCTTCGACCTGAGTCTCTCGGTCGGGCTTCCGGTCGGTCGGCTCGGCGATCGACTCGCCCTAACGGTCGATGCCTTCAATCTGGTGGCGACCGAAACCGGGATCGTCGACCGTGCGCTCGTGCTGGTCGATCCGGCGGGCAGTATCGGATCCGGCGGGTCGGGGATTCTGACCCTGCCGCTCGTTGCGAATCCCAATTTCGGCTCCCTCCTGGTCCGGCGCGGCGATCCCCGCTCGGTCCGGGTTGGCCTGCGCCTGGAGTACTGAGCCATGCGAACCTTCTCCTTGTCTCGGGCGGGCCTCGCGGTGGTCGCGGCGCTTGCCGCCGGATGTGACAACGCCGGGGTCGACCTCGGATTTCCGGCCGAACCGACTGGCGCCATCGTGGTGCATCTGTACCTCGATGCCGACGGTTCCCGGACCAACACGCCACTCGACGTCCTGTATGCTGGTGCGCGGGTGGCGTTGCTGACCCGCGGCGCGGATACGGTGCGAACCGTCATATCCGATGCGCAGGGTCGGGCTCGCTTCTCGGATGTCGTGCTCGGACAGTATCTGATTGGGGTCGCTCCAAGCAGCCTGGGAGATTCGGTTTCGGTTGCGCAGATCGATACCACTCACATTGCCGTGGCCCAGGGAATGGATACGGTCCGGGTGTCGGTTCGGCTTGCCTATCCCGAGCTCTCGGTGCGGGAGGCCCGCACGGCGACGGCAGGCCGACGGGTCTTTCTGCGGGGCGTGATTCTGTCCGGCGTTCAGTCCTTCCGTGACACGACCTCTCATATGTCGGACAGCTCTGGAGCCATCCGACTGACC